>JBCDIB010000139.1:0-6462 GCA_038749385.1 Pseudomonadota bacterium
ACGGTGCTTGTGTCCGAGGAGCCCAATGTTGTGCAGCCCAACCCGCTGGCCAACGGGCAGACTGCCGTTGAGCCGCGCACCAATGTTGGCGCAGATGAAGGCGCGGAAAATCGCCTGGCGCTGATACGCGATGGAGTGACCCTTCAAGAAGTCGTCGATGGCTTAAATGAGCTGGGCATCGGTCCCCGGGACCTGATCTCCATTTTACAGGCCATCAAAGCCGCTGGCGCCCTGCAAGCTGAAATAGAGGTGCTGTGATGGATCTTTTGAACGCATTGGGGCCGACGAACGCGGTCCTTGATATCGAGACCAAACGGGCACAGGCGACAGCATTGCAGGCCGCCAATTCCAAAGGCGCAGAGGCGGGCACGCAAGACCAATTGCGCGCCATGGCGGAAGAGTTCGAGCAAATATTCCTTCAATCCATGCTCTCCACCTTGATGGAAGGCACCACGCCAGAAGCCCCCTTCAATGGCGGTGCGGGCGAGCAGCAGTGGCAGGGCTTCCTAACCAACGAATATGCGGGAGCCTTGTCGAAGGGCGGCGGCGTGGGGCTGGCGGACGCGATCTACCGTGACCTCATTCAAATTCAGGAAGGTGCGGCGAAGGCAACCAACACACCTGCCACCGCCAGCATCCAGACCGTGGAAACAGGAGATGCCTCATGAACCAGAACCTTGCCCAGCAGCGCGGATTTTCGTCTCTTTCCGACGTGGAAGAATTTTCAAACTCTCTCACCAAGGCCATGGATGATCTTACGGAAGTGATTGAAGCCGAGACCGATCTGGTGCGGGCCGGTAAACTGGTGGCCGTCACATCTCTTCAACCTAAGAAAAATCAGCACGCCGAGACTTACATCACCCTGGTCAACCGCGCCAAAACCCATGCAGGTGCGATAAAGCGGCTGTCACCGCCAATGGCTGACAAATTGGGCTCCGCGCAGGCGGTTTTCAAATCGACCTTGCAGATCAACATGGCTGCGCTGGCCACCGCCCGCGAAGTGTCAGAAGGCTTGATCAAAGGCGTTGCGCGCAACATGTCCCGGCACGAAAAGCCGAAAACCTATACATCTGCCGCCGCACCCTCGGCCGCTTATCAGGCTCCAGCGACCGGAGTGGCGGTCAATCGAAGCGCCTGATCGCGTTCGGCTTCAATTTCGACCTGCCAATTCCAATTACCAAAAGTCAGGCATTTGAATTAAATGTTTGCTCCAATCTGCACTTCGTCTTCTTTTCCTTTGTGTAGGTTCGGTTTCAAGGCGGTCCAATTTTATTGGCCGCGAAACTGAATGGAAGGAAAGGACGATGGACAGTGTGAGTGCCCGGCCCGCAGTTGCGGCGCCTCCCCCTCCCACCCCGCAAGAGGCCAAACCGGCGGCAGCGAGGACTGAGTTGTTGCCCGCAAAAACCGTGAAGCGCGGCGAAAGCGCTGAGCGCACTGGCAATGACCAGGGCCAAGGAAAACTTGCTGGCAGCCGCACGGCAAATGCCAACAAATCATTGTCGCTCGACGCGGAAACACAATCGGTGATTCTGAAGAAGACCGACACCGACACCGGTGAAGTGCTGGCGCAATATCCCAACGATGCGCAGCTCGGCCTACGCAGCTACGCGCGTGAACTGACCGGTCCAGAACCGTCATATGAGGCAGTCGCTTAAGCTATGGCGGCTGCAGCAAGTTCTCGTTAACCGCGTTCGGTACGGGGCGGTTAACCCTGATTTATATGATGAATCCGCGTGGAAGGTTTTGGTAACCCGCCGCGCCGAATGTCGTTTCCGTGCTGCAGGAAGCGGCACAGGCCCAGGAAGGGTCGACCACATAACCTAGTCAAACCCAGGAAGGGGAACGACCATGGACATCTACCTAAGCGCCGCTGCGCGCAACAATCTGCTGTCTTTGCAGAACACTTCGATGCTTTCCGGCCGTACGCAGGAACGCCTCGCCACCGGCCTCAAGGTCAACACCGCCCTCGACAACCCGAACGCTTTTTTCACAGCTGCAACGCTGGAAGGCCGGGCAAGCGATCTGTCAACTCTGCTAGAAGACCAGCAGCAGTCGGTGCAAACCATCAAGGCTGCCAACCAAGCGTCTGAGGCCATCAGCACTTTGCTGGAAACGGCAAAAGCAAAGGCCAACGCTGCACTTACCAGCCAAGATGCAGCCGAGCGAGATGCTTTGGCCCTCGATTTCAACACTCTTATGGAGCAGATCGAAGGCATCGCAGAAGATGCAGGATATAAGGGCATCAACCTGCTGGCCGGTGACAACCTCACCTCCATCTTCAACGAAGATCGCAGCAACACGCTCACCACAACGGGCGTTGATTACACTGATGCCACTTCCGCTACTGGATTGAACATCGATGATGCGTTGACAGGCGGCGGTACAGCCGGAGCTTGGGGCGAGTTCACAGCCGGTCCTCCACTCGTCCTTGACGGCAATGCTGCAATCACAACTTCGCTCAATGAAGTGCAAAGCGCCCTTGAAACCGTACGTGCGTTCAACGGAAGCCTCGCGACGAGCCTGGCTATCGTTGATAACCGTATCAATTGGACCAAGGACATCGTCAACACGCTTCAGGAAGGTTCGGGCAAACTCAAGCTCGCCGACCAGAACGAAGAGTCCGCGAACCTTCTGGCCCTTCAGACACGTCAGCAGCTGGGCACAACCGCCCTGTCGCTCACATCTCAGGCCGAACAGGGCATTTTGCGTCTGTTCTAAAAGTTTCGTCTCCGGTGGAGGAGCCGGAGACGTAAAAGTTCGGGGGGCCTGCTACGGCTGGGGCGGTGATCCGCATAAGTTGGACACCGTCCCTTCCCCCCGCAGAAACAGAAAAAGGGCGCCCAAGGCGCCCTTTTTTGTTGGCGCACACAGGTATGGTGAATCGATCGTTCACAGTTAATGGCGGGATTCACCAAGTTGATTCCGAAAGGATTCAGCCTACCGGCGATTCACCATATTGATTCTGATTCCGTAAATCTGACCCCTGCAATGTAACTACGACATCCCGCCAAGAGGATGAAACGTTTGACACAGGAAGGTAGTCATTATGAGCTCACCCGCTCTCACAAGCGCAGTACGCGCAAACCTGAATTCTCTCCAATCCACCGCTGATCTGCTGGGCCGTACGCAAGAACGTCTTGCGACAGGCCTGAAGGTAAACTCCGCACTGGACAATCCGAACGCATTCTTCGCCGCGAAGGGCCTGGAAGGCCGCGCCAACGATCTGGGCTTCCGTTTAGAGAAGCTCGGCCAGGACATTTCAACGATCCAGGCCGCTACTCAGGCGACTGAGACCATTGAAGGCTTGCTGCAGACAGTAAAGGCGAAAATCACCGAAGCTGCCGCATTGGGCACCGACACTGCGGGCCTCGCGGCTCGTGTTGTTAAGCAAACAGAGGCAAACGCTCTGATTGCGCAGGCTCGTGCGGTTGCTGAAGACGCCGGCTACGGCGGTGTGAACCTGCTGAACAACGAAGCGCTGACGTCGGTGTTCAACGAAGCTGGCGACAACACACTTGCTACCGCTGGTGTGGATTACACGACAGCCGCAACGTCGATCGTTGCTGACTTTGCAACCGGCTTCAACAACGTGACCAACACTGATGCAGCCACAACAGCAGTAAACGCTGCTCTGGCATCCGTCCGGACACAGGCCGGTGCGTTCTCCACCAACCTTACGATTATTTCGGCCCGCGAAGATTTCACCAAGAACATCATCGGTACTCTGGAACAAGGCGCTGGCAAGCTGACGCTTGCTGACACGAACGAGGAAAGTGCCAACCTCCTCGCACTCCAGACCCGTCAGCAGCTGGGCGTCACCGCCCTTTCGCTGTCGGCTCAGGCTGACCAGTCGGTGCTGCGTCTGTTCTAAGACCGACATACCTCCGAACGAAAAGGCCCGGCATTGCGCTGGGCCTTTTTGCATTTGGACACCACTTAACAAGTCCCTGAAGACGCTTGCGATTTCTCGCCCATCGAAAGCTTTGGCGCGTTAACCACCTGTTAGTCACGATTTGCGAAGGTTGGTTAACCATAAGACCAGCGGGCCAAACGTATCTGTGCTCGCCACCAAAGAATTGGGCCAAATGGCCGGAATTGGGGACTAACCGATGGCGAACGTATATCTCAGCGCTGGTGTCCGCTCGAACCTGCTTACGATGCAGGGTATTTCGAAGGATATGCAGACGGTGGAGAACCGCTTGGCGACCGGTCTCAAGGTCAACAGCGCCATGGATGATCCTGCCAACTATTTCACGTCGCAGGGCCTGGAAATGCGGGCTGCAGATCTGGACAATATTCTCGACGATATGGGTCAGGCCGTTCAGACCCTGAAAGCTGCCGATAGCGCCATCACCACGATCACCAACATGATCGAAACGGTGAAGGCCAAGGCGAACCAGGCCATCCAGTCAAACGATGGTTTTGTGCGCGCCGAATATGCCATGCAATATAATGAGCTGCTGGAGCAAATCTCCAAGGTCGCGGAGGATGCAGGCTATAACGGCAAGAACCTACTCGAAGGGGCCGGCAATGATCTGTCGGTCTATTTCAACGAGGACTTTACCAACCGTATCCGCGTGGACGCCGTCGACTACACCGATGTGGCGGTTGCCTTCGGTCTGGGACCGCTCACGGAGTTGATCGCCGGGGCCAACACCACGGCGCTTGGTGCCAACGCCACACCGGCGGGGGAAAGCTCGGCACTTATATCCACATCCGCCGACTTCACGGTGGGTGAGTTCATTCGTGTCACGGGCACGCCCAGTGGGGTGGATGAATATATCGAGATCGAAGACGATATGACCATCGCTGATTTCGTCAACGAGATGAACTCGGCGTTTCCAAACCTCAAAATGACGTTTAACGAGGCCACCAACTCTTTCGTTAGCGAAACTGCGGAAACCGTTCAGATCCGCAAATATCAGGCTGACAAGACCACTGCTTCCGTCGCAACCGGCTTTGCCGCCGGTGGTGCGGGCTTCACAATCACGCCTACTGCCACCACGGAATGGGCATCCGATGCCGAGATCCGCACCACGATGAATGCGGTGCGTGAGGCACTCGACTCCATTCGCACACAGGCCGGTCGCTTCGGCACGAATTTGACGACCATTGAAAGCCGTCAGAATTTCGCTCAACAGATGACGAACCATCTGGAAGAGGGTTCTGGAAAGCTGGTTCTTGCCGACATCAACGAGGAGTCTGCCAATTTGCTGACGTTGCAAACCCGGCAGCAGTTGAGCCAGACGGCCCTGTCACTGACCACACAGTCCGAACAGTCGGTTCTCCGTCTCTTTGGATAAGCAGTGAGGGCGGAAACAGGCCCTCCCCGCTTTAACGCCACTCACGCCCACGCCAAACAAGCAAGGATTGCACCATGGCGCTGAAAGTTGAACTCAAGCCCGGCGAACGCATCATCATAGGCGAGAGCCTCATCACCAATGGCGACCAGCGTGCGCGCCTGTTGATTGATGGCGAGCAGCCCATACTGCGCGAAAAAGACGTTCTGACGCCTGAAACGGCCTCAACACCGGCGCAGCAGGTCTATCTGGCAGTGCAGATGATGTATCTCAAGAACGACATTAGCGGCTTTCAGGATAGCTACTTCTCGCTCATCGGCGACCTCACAGAAGCGGCTCCCTCAACTAAGCCGATTGTCGATGAAATAAACAACCAGATTTTAACTGGGTCGTTCTACAAAGCTCTGAAGGTAGCGCGCGGACTAATCGCGTATGAAGGGGCATTGTTAGAGAATGTACAATCAAGCGGCGGCGCAGGCGTACCAATCGACGAGCCAACGGGGGACTGACCCCCGCTCTCTAGAGGCGCAATTGCTTGTAAAGGCAGCTGGACGGCTCAAAGATATGCAGGACCGCTGGGACGAGCTGAAAATGCCTAGCACCGAGCTGGACGAAGCCCTGGCTTACAACCGTAAGCTCTGGACGATCTTCATGACCGGCATCACCAAAGCCGACAACCCGATGCCGGATGACTTGAAGTCCAACATCATCAACATCGGCAATTTCGTTTTCCGTCACTCGCTGGGCGTATTGGCAGACCCAAAGCCTGAAAAGCTCAACACGCTGATCTCGATCAATAAAAATTTGGCCGAAGGGCTCCGCGGCAACGGTTGATCATTTCTCAGCCTATTTGGCTTGGAAGACCTTTCGCCACGCACACCAGCACTTGATCGCGGGCGCGGCTGCCTAGCTTCTCCGTTAAAGGAGAACCAAAATGCCTGCCACGACCCCAACACACAGTGCACTCCAACATAGTGCCTTATCGCCATTCGGTGTCGAATTTACCGGAACATTTGCGGATCTATCGGATGGAAGCGTAGAGCAGATCGCACGCACGACATCGGAACATGGTGTCGTGGTCCTTAGAGATGCCGGCATGTCTGATGATGACTTTGTGTCATTGCTCAAGCGGTTTGGACCCCTCACCTTCACACAGGGC
>JBCDIB010000140.1:0-6444 GCA_038749385.1 Pseudomonadota bacterium
CCGTGTGGCGGGACACCTGGTGGGCGACGCCGCATTGCACGAGATGCTAACCCGCGTGGACGCCGCGCTGATCGCGGACCATGCCGGCACCGAAGGCGTGACAGTGTTCGAGATCATGACGGCTGTCGCATTCATGCTGTTTGCTGAAACACCTGCCGATGCCTTGCTGCTGGAAGTGGGCCTTGGTGGTGAGTTCGACGCAACCAACGTCATTAAAAGCCCGGCGGCCACCATCATCACACCGGTGGCACTCGACCATCAGATACACCTCGGCACCACTCTGGCCGACATAGCAAGTGCCAAGGCCGGCATCATCAAAAAAGGGTGCCCGGTGGTCTCTGCCGCCCAGCAAGACGAGGCCGGCGCCGTGATCGAAGCCGCCGCCCGCCGGGCTGGCGTGGAAGCACAGTTCGCAGACCAGGATTTCCAGGGCTTTGGCGAGCGGGGCCGCTTCACGTTTCAGAACGGTGATGGCCTGCTTGATCTGCCACGCCCGGCTCTGCCCGGCGATCATCAGATTGAGAATGCCGCCCTTGCCATAGCTGGCCTGAAAGCCGCCGGTTTTGACTTGTCGCAAAGCGAAATTGCCACTGGTCTGCAAAACGTGGTCTGGCCCGGTCGTATGCAGCATATGCCCGGTGGCGCGCTGACAGAAATGGTGCCGGGCAAGGACATATGGCTGGATGGTGGTCACAACCCCCATGGCGCGGAAGCGGTGGCGCGCATTTTGGCCGACAGGGGTGCAGTACCCACTGTGCTGATTTGCGGCATGCTCAATACCAAAGACCCGACCGGCTATTTCAAAGCCTTGGGTCCGACATTGGTTCAGGCGTTTACGGTGCCCATCACTTCATCCCAGGCGGGCGTGGATCCCGCGGAACTGGCAGCGATTGCAAATGATGCTGGCGTGATGGCCACACCCATGGCGGATATTGGATCGGCGTTGGAAGCAGCAAATGCGCTCGATGCCCCACGCATTTTGATAGGCGGTTCACTGTACCTTGTCGGGGACGCTTTGGCTCAGAACGGCACGCCTCCCACCTGATCTCTACCTGTCTGGTTTTCGCCCGCGCATCATCTCGCGTTTTTTGCCGTGCCCGGGGATTTTCTCAACGTCAAAACCCGCCGCCTGCAGATTGCGGCGCACCCAGCCTGCCGACGTGTAAGTGGCGAATGTGCCTCCGGGCGCGGTCTTGTCATGGACGGTTTTGAGCAATTCATCGCTCCAAAGCTCCGGATTGCGCGATGGGGCGAAGCCGTCGAGATACCACGCGTCGAAACGCTCGGTGCGCATGGCTAAAGCTTCGCGAGCATCGCCGATCACAAGCCGCAATTCCATGTTTTGCCATTGCAGCACATGTTCTCCGGGGGCAGGCGGCCATGACTGCGCTAGGAAGGCGGCTCCGCCAGCCAGATCTGGCCACGGCTCCAAACTTTTCAAAAGATCACCGGCGCTCATTGGAAATGCTTCAAATGACACGAAGACGAGGCTGCCTTTGTTATCTGAACTCTGCCACTGACGGGCGGTTTCCAGAAAATTCAGCCCGGTCCCAAAACCCAATTCGCCAATTACAAGAGTGTCGTCATTCGCCATCTGTCTCCAGCGCTCGGGCAGATTATTGCAGCCGATAAAGACAAAGTCGGCCTCCGCCCGGCCATCGGCCTTTGAGAAATAGGTGTCGCCAAACTGCGTGTTGCGGGGTGTCGGCCCGTCAAAGGTGATGCTATCGGCGGTGTGCGCAGTCGGAGTATCGGTCATGCCCCCTCTTCGCGCAGACGGGCCTCCGGGACAAGGTGCCGAAACAAGGGAGCGCAACAGGCTGTGAGAACCGTTGATCTTGCCATCTTGGGTGCGGGTGTGTTCGGCCTTCAACTGGCGCGTCAGGCGTTGCTTGCCGGCATGTCTGTGGCGGTGTTCGAGGCGCGAAAGATCGGCTCCGGCGCATCGGGTGGCCCGCTTGGCGCGCTGATGCCCCACATTCCAGATCGCTGGAATGCCAAAAAGCAGTTTCAATTCGATGCGTTGGTTGCGTTGGAGACAGAGTGCCGAGAACTTGAAGATGCGACCGGCGAAGGCACCGGTTACGGCCGTGTTGGCCGCATGATGCCTCTCCGGGCTGAGCGCTTTGTGACATTGGCAGAGCAACGAGCTACGGGCGCAGCGGAACACTGGCAAGGTCAATTCAGCTTCGAGCCGACACAGGCAGACGCCGCCTGGATCGACCCCGATTTGGCTGTGCACGGTGCGGTGTTGGACACGTTGGCGGCCCGCTTGCACCCACCATCCTACATAGGTGCCTTGGCCGCTTTTGTGCGTTCTCACCCGCGCGGTGAGCTGCATGAACAAGCGTCTGTTGGACCGGATGCAACGGAAAGCAAATCTGCCGACACATCTGACGGCCCGGTGGCCGTTTCGCAGGTGGCCATCGCAGGTGGCTACCGATCTGTCCACTTACTTGAACCTTTACTGGGTGCGTCCACCGGCACCGGTGTCAAGGGCCAGGCGCGGGTCGTGAAGGCCCAGGCACTCGAAGGCTCGCCAATCCTCTATGACGATGGTTGCTACATCGTGCCCCATGCCAACGGCACAATTGCGGTAGGGTCCAGCTCACAAAAGCAGTGGACGGGCGAGCACACCCCCGATCCGGAAGCGTGGATGTTTTGGGACAAGGCGCTGGCCCTGTGCCCAACACTGCGGGGGGCACCAATCATCGCAGAATGGGCTGGCGTGCGCCCCCGGGCCATGAGCGCAGACCCTATGATCGGTGCTGTTCCAGGCCAAAAAAATGTCTGGGTGTTCACGGGTGGTTTCAAGATATCGTTGGGCATCGCCCACCGCGCTGCGGCGGCGCTGGTGGAGGAAATTGCGGGCGGCCAGCAGACCGTCGATCTGCCCGAGAGCTTCCGCGCGCACGAGCATTTTGAGGCCGCTCAGTCCGGCTGAAACGGTCCCGTGTTCGACTTCATCCAATCGTGCAGAACGTCCTTGGTGAAGGTCCCGCCTTCAAGTGCTGTGTGGATGAAACGGATGATAGTGTGGTCGTCGGGCGTCACGGCTATTCCGTTAATCTCAAGGAAGATTTCCATAGAGATGTATGAGATGCGCTTATTGCTATCCACAAAGCCATGGTTCATCGCGAGGCTTTCCCACAGGGCCGCTGCTTCTTCTAACAAATCGGAATAATAGCCCACCTGTGGTCGCAACGCCGCCACCTCAATCAAGCCGATGTCCCGCACTCCGCCTGCACCGCCGAAGACCTTGATCTGCGCTTCCTGCAATTCCAAGATTTCATCGACCGTCAGATAAAGGGTCATTTCGCCAAGGCCTCATACAGCTTGGCACGTCGTTTCATGCTGCGTTCCATGGCGGCTCGCACCTCAGGTCGCATTTTACTGCCATTGGCATTATCTTGTTGGTGGGCTGCGTACTCGTCCGGCGAAACAAGGAACCCAACATCCCTTCCATTCTTCTGAATGCGAACGGGGCCGTTCTTGGTGGCGTCCAGTAACTCTCCGAACCGATTTTTAGCTTCTGTGGCTGTGAAGGTGCGCATGTCCATCTCCTGTCAAGATTTTGGACAAAATAGCTAGAACAGACAATATAGCTAAATTAGCTAAAGCGATCCAGATCGAACCTTTGCACGTCCCGCACGAGATCGGCGAAGGCGTTTATGGAAGATTTGATCAGCGCTTCGCCCTTCTGCGCTGTTGCAGCGAGCGCGTTACCGACCACGCCATAGCGGTTGAGATCTTCCATGCGCCACCCAAAACTGCTGCGGCCATAGGCACGCAGATGGGTGAAGTCTTCAGAGAAGTCTCTTTGCTCGGAGGCAAAATTCTCGGCTGCCTCCATGCGAACCAGCTCTGGGCGCAGTGCCAGCATCAAAGATGTTTCAATGTCGCCGCCGTGTATGCCGTAGTCGCGTTCTTCTTGCCCGAAAATACTGCCCGCATCGCCCAAGCGGCTCCATGCGGTCGCCACGCACAACACGTTGGAATGGCGCAGCTCAAGTGCCACCTGGTCAAGCAGCGCCGAGTTGCCACCGTGGGAATTGAGAAGGATCAGACGGCGAATGCCCGACGAGGCAAGGGCCTCTCCGATCTGTACCCACGCGCCACGGGCCGTGTCGGCTGTCAGCGTCAGCGTGCCAGGGAAGGCTGCATGCTCGTCGGATTTACCTATCTTCTGGGTGGGAAGAAAAGTCGCGGGCAGGCCTTCGCCATGCTCGGCAATGAAACGTGCGATCAAGCCTTCATTTATGAAACTGTCGGTGCCCAGCGGCAGGTGCGGGCCATGTTGCTCGGTGGCGGCGACAGGTAACACCGCTATCCATTCATCCAGATGCGCGGCGGCCTCGGCAATGTCCGTGGAGGTCATTTCCGCGAAATATGGTTCCGGCCAGTTGGTTTTGTCAGTCATCTCAGGTCTCCCGAACCACCAGAATATCATGGCCCATCGTGACTGCGCCGCCGAGCAAAATGTCGCCATTGATGAAGTTGGTCAGGTCACGGGGCTGGTCACCATAGTTGAAGAAATAGCGTGTGTTGCCGTGGGTGCGGGTACGCACGCCATCGGGCAGGTTCATCATGTCTAATCCCGCCAGATCGGCCATTTCAGCCACGAGGGCGGTCAGGGGCTCTTCCTCCAGCACGCCGCACAGATAGTGCCGTTTGTCCGCCCGCCAGAGCGCTGGATGGCCATCCTGGGTCAGGCGGACCGGCTCCACGGTCCTGCCTTCAATTGGCGTGGTGAACTCACGCCATTTGATGAAGTCCGCCTGCATCGCGCCGGTGCGCTCCAGGGGAATGGACAGTCCGGGGCGCAGGCTTTCCACCCGTTCCACACGAATGGGCATGATCGATTGCAAGCCACCGGGGGGCAGCGTGTCCGGGATGCGGAAGTCCGGCGTTTTCGACGCTGTGCGTGGTGCGAACAATTGCACAGCTTCGCTGTTGGCCAGAGCCGTCGCAGCGGCTTCTTCAAGCGTCAGCAAGGCTGGCACCAGCACCAGCTTATAGCCATCGAGCGCAGCACCGGCCGGCACAATGTCCACATCCAAGCCCAGTCTGCGCGCCGCCCTGTACCAGCGCAGGACAGCCAAAAACATGTCATAGGTTTCGCCCTGCGGCTGGATCTGCCCTGTCCAGACCGAGGGATAGTCGAACACCAGCGCCACCGGGGCTTGGCCCACATCATCGCATGTCAAGTTGAGGGTCTGCAGCTCTTGGCCCACCTGTGTCGCTTCCCGCGAGCCATCGTCCGGCCTGCCATCGGGCAGGTTCAGCCCTGCATGGTATTGCTCCTGGGCAAAGAGCGCCTGCCGCCACCGGAAATAACTGACCAGTTCAGCGCCGTGGGCGACGGCTTCGTGGGTCCACAAGCGCACCATGCCGGGGGCGGGGGCCGGGTTCCAGCGCGCCCAGTTCACCGGCCCGGGCTGTTGCTCCATGACCCACCAGCGGCTGCGTTTGTCGGGGGCACGGACTCCGCCACATGCGCGGTAGAGGTCGTGGTGGAAGGCTTGGAAGTCCGGGTCGCCGGCATGGGCATAGGTGTTGCGGCGTTCCTCCGTGGGTCCGACTCGCTCCAGAAAGCCGAGCGGGTAGGAATCCCAAGACGCGATGTCGAGGTCGGCGCTCACGTCGAAATGGTCGAACTCGGTGAACCAACCCATGAAATTGTGCACGATGGGGACATGCGGCGTGATTTCACGAAGGAAGTGACATTGAATGGCGTTGAAAACCCGGACTTGATCCGATGAGAACCGCCGGAAATCGAGCATGTGGCTCGGATTGATTTCCGTGACTGGCTGCAGCGGGAGGTCGATCTCCTCGTAGGACCGATATTCCATCGACCAGAATACGTTGCCCCAGGCTCGGTTGAGAGCATTCACGTCGTTGTGGCCGTATTTTCCCGCCAGCCAAATCCGAAAGTCTCGCCTGGCGCTTTCCGAGTAGCTGATGATGGTATCGTGGCAGCCATACTCATTGTCGGTCTGCCAAGCGCATAGCGCTGGATGGTCTTTGACCGCTTCAGCCATCGCTTGAACAATGCGAGCACTTTGAGCCCGGTAGCCGGTGTGGCTGAAGCAATAGTGCCTGCGCGACCCGAATTTGCGGGTGTTGCCGTTCTCGTCCACCGCCAACATGTCCGGCATTTGATCCACAAGCCATTTTGGCGGCGTCGCGGTGGGGGTGCCGACGATCACCCTTAGCCCTGCGGCATGCAGAACATCCATTGCGCGCAACAGCCAGCCGAAATCCAGCTGCCCAGGTTCCGGCTCATAAAGCGACCAGGCGAACTCGCCGATGCGGACATGACTTATGCCCACCGCCGCCATTTGGGCTGCGTCATCGGCCCATTGGCTCTCTGGCCAGTGCTCCGGGTAATAGCACACACCCAAGGTTGGGCGGTGGATCTGGTATGTCATGGAGTGTGTCCGC
>JBCDIB010000141.1:0-6435 GCA_038749385.1 Pseudomonadota bacterium
CCGGTTAGGAAATAATTCCGCGTGCGTCTGAACCGCCCGGGCGCAGGGAGCGGTGGGGTCGGTGTCTGGGCGTCGGGGTCGAACAAGGGGGCATGTCCTATATTGAACGCAAGCGCTCGTTAAATGTCAGGCATTGACGCCGCGCTTCTCCCCCCTCCACAAAGGAAGCGCAGCCAAATGCAGCCACTATAGTTAGCCGGTCGCCGGACGGACACAAGCAGCAATTGCCATTACCGCTCTTCCACGGTGACGGATTTTGCCAGATTGCGCGGCTGGTCCACATCCGTGCCCATGTGCACGGCTGTATGGTAGGCCAAGAGCTGGATGGGGATGGCGTAGATCATCGGTGCAACAAAGTCCGGCACGTTGGGCATGGTAAGGACGTGCTGGGCCATGCCTTCGGCGGCTTTCGCGCCCCGCTCATCGGTTATGAGAATAATTTTCGCCCCCCGGGCCGAAACTTCCTGCATATTCGAGACGGTTTTCTCGAAAATCCGGTCGAAAGGCGCGAGCACGATGATGGGCAAATCATCGTCGACCAATGCAATCGGACCGTGCTTGAGCTCACCGGCGGCATAGCCTTCCGCATGTATATACGAGATTTCCTTCAGCTTGAGGGCGCCCTCCATAGCCAGCGGGTAGTTCACATCGCGGCCCAGGAAAAGCACGTCGCTGGCGCCCGACAGTTCGCGGCTCAGGACTTCGATTTCGTCATCGAATTTTAGCGCGTCCATCATGTAGCGCGGTGTTTCCATCAGCATGCGCACCATCAGCTTCTCACCATCTTCGGTCAAATGACCGCGCTGGCGGGCGGCTGTGATAACGAGCGACGCCAAAACAGACAGCTGGCAGGTGAAGGCCTTTGTAGAGGCCACACCAATTTCCGGCCCGGCCAGGGTTTGGAAAATAACGTCCGATTCCCGTGCAATCGTGCTTTCCGGCACGTTGACGATGGCACCGATGTGCTGGCCCTGAGACTTGGCGTAGCGCAATGCCGCCAACGTGTCGGCCGTCTCACCAGATTGGGAGATGAACAGCGACAGGCCATTCTCCGACATGGGCATCTCGCGATAACGGAATTCAGACGCGATATCGATGTCCATGGGCAAACGGGCAAACCGCTCGAACCAATATTTGGCGATGCAACCGGCCAGATAGGATGTGCCGCAGGCCGAGAAGGACACGCGGTCCAGATCGGCAAAATTGAACGGCAGGTCGATCTCATCGCCAAGTTTCATGCGCTGCTCGGCAAAATTGACGAAATGCGCCAGCGAGTGGCCAATGACTTCGGGCTGCTCGTAAATTTCCTTGAGCATGAAGTGGCGGTAATTGCCCTTGTCCACCATAGTGCGCACAGTGTTGGACCGTGTCTCCTCGCGCTGCACTTCCGCGCCGGTCTCGTCCCGGATAATGACTGTTTCGCGGGTCATCACGGCCCAGTCGCCGTCTTCGAGATAGGTGATGCGGTCGGTGAAGGGTGACAGCGCTACGGCGTCCGATCCCAGAAACATTTCTCCATCGCCATGGCCGACGGCAAGCGGCGGGCCGTTGCGGGCGGCGATGAGCAAATCATCTTCGCCAGCAAAGAGAAAGCCGGTGGCAAACGCGCCTTTGAGGCGGGGAATGACCGTTTTAGCCGCGTCCACCGGCTGTTTGCCTGCCTTCAACTCACGATCGAGCAGGTGCACGATGGTTTCGGTGTCGGTCTGCGTGGCAAATGTCACGCCTTCCGCTTCGAGCTCTTTACGCAGTTCAGCAAAGTTCTCGATGATCCCATTATGCACCACGGCGACACGCTCTGTGGAATGTGGATGGGCATTTGTCTCGTTGGGCACACCATGGGTCGCCCAGCGCGTATGGCCGATGCCGACATGGCCCGGAAGCGGTGTTTCCTTGAGCCGCGCATCCAGATTGCGCAGTTTGCCCTCCGCCCTGCGCCGGTCGATCCGGCCATCTTCCAAGGTTGCGACGCCAGCAGAATCGTAGCCGCGATACTCAAGGCGCTTAAGGGCGTCCACAAGCAGTGGAGCAACGTCTTCACGCCCCAGAATTCCAACGATGCCGCACATGTTAAGTCCCCTTCATGGTGCCGATTTCTTGTTCGGCTCAGTCATTTGGTGATGTGACGCGCCATCATGGCGGCGCCATGGCCGATTGCCGCCCAGTGGCGGCTAATCGGCATCAGCTTTTGGCGCGCTTTGCTTTCTCTGCGGCGTTGCGCTCGCGAATTTTGGCTCCGTAGCCGTCCAAATTGGCTTGCCGCCCACGGGCGATTGCCAGTGCGTCTGCGGGCACATCGTCGGTTATGACGCTGCCGGACCCGACATATGCCCCATCGCCAATAGAAACCGGAGCCACCAGGGCTGAGTTGGATCCAATGAACGCACCCGCGCCGATCTGCGTCAGATGCTTGTTTGCGCCATCATAATTGCAGGTGATCGTGCCGGCACCAATGTTTGCACCCGCGCCGATCTGCGCGTCGCCAATATATGTCAGATGATTGACCTTCGCGCCCTTGGCGATTGTGGCCTTCTTCACCTCGCAGAAGTTTCCAACCCGGGCATCCTCCGCAATGTCTGCGCCAGGCCGCAACCTAGCGAACGGCCCGATGGTCGCGCCTTTCGAGATTCGCGCACCTTCGATGTGGCAAAATGGGTGGATGACCGCGCCCTCTTCCACCACGGCGCCCGGTCCGAACACGATGTTCTGGCCCAGCACCGCATCAGCACCGATTTGGGTGTCGTAATTGAGATGCACAGTTGCGGGATCCCGCATTGTCACCCCGGCCAACATAAATTCGCGGCGCGCACGGCGCTGCCATATCGCCTCGACATCACTAAGTTCGGCACGGTTGTTGACGCCAAGCACCTCCTCAAAGTCGGCTTCAAGGGCCACCACTTTTTTACCGCGGGCGTTAGCGACTTCGGGAAGGTCTGTCAGGTAGTATTCGCCCTTATTGTTGTCGTTCGTGATCGCCTCAAGCATCGACAAGGCGTCTGCACCGGCAAAACCCATTATGCCGCCATTGCAAAATGTGACGGCCTTTTCGGCATCGGTGGCTTCCTTTTCTTCGCGGATGGCCAACAGTCGGTCGCCTTCCATGAGCAAGCGGCCATAGCCGGTGGGTTCATCCGTGCGGAAGCCCAGCACAACAACATCGGCCCCATCGCTGAGCGCTGCCCGCATGCGCTTCAGCGTCTCGGTCGTCGTCAAGGGTGTGTCACCAAAAAGAACCAGCACTTGGTCAAACCCGCGAGCCAGCGCGTCCCGCGCGCTCAACACGGCATGGGCTGTACCCAGGCGTTCAGCTTGTTCGAAAATTTCAGTGCCTTCGGCCACTCTTTCGGCTGCCGCCTGCACACGGGGCGCTTCACGGCCAACGATCACCACCGAATGGTCGCCACCTGCGTCTGCTACGGTTTTCAAAACATGGCCGACCATCGGCAGGCCTGCCACTTCGTGGAGCACTTTGGGCAGGGATGAGCGCATCCGCGTGCCCTCGCCCGCTGCCAGCACTATGGATAGACATTTCGAACCGCCGGTTTGCATGGATGGCCCAACTCCAAGGTAAAATCTGTGTTGGCCCGGCAACTCCGAGCCTTTGCGCCACTCAAATGTGCGCCACTGGCCGACAGCGTTAACCTGTGACTGTGGAAAAATCGTTACATTGGTGGGGAGTGGCTACGGGGAATCAATGCAAGCCATCCGAACAGTTAGAGGGCGCAGATGGAACACGACGCAGAACACCGGGATTTGCGGTCCCGAGAGCTGTGGGCAGACCGTGCCACACTTACGGCTATTGCTGATTTGCGGAAACCTGCAAGCAGCAGGTTGGGCGGCATGGCCGGCTGGGCGCTGGCAGCCATCGTTGCGGTGGGCGTTGGCATGTCCACTGCGTCCATGGTCGAGCGGCCATCAACGGCGCAAAATCTCTCGCCGAGTGCAATGGCGGGCCAGAACGTGGCTCCCATTTCAACATTCGGCGGTGATATCACAAATGTGGACACCAGTATCACCACGGCGGGCACGCGCTCCTCGGCTCCGCTCGCTTCGGGCACCGAGAGCATACGGCTGGCAATGTCATCCATGCAGCGGCAGATCAACGCTCTGAGCGCTCGCAATGATCGCCTGGAGGCCAAACTTCTCGCGATGAGCACAGATAGATCCACCCCGATGACGACCGGTAGCGTGCCATCTACTGATATGCCGCAGGGCGCCATAGCTTCCGCTACCAGCGCGCTGCAAAATCTGGCGGCGGTTGAAAGGCAACAGACCAATTCAGGCGTTTCCACCGGCTTGACCGCCATTCGCCAGCAAAATCAGCAAATATCGGGCGTTGATCTTGGATCGGCGATCTCGTTTGAAGCGCTACGGGCGCGATGGTTGAAAATACGCGCCAGCGGTCCCGCCGGTCTGGAAGGAATGGAGGCCAGGGCCGTACTTCGGGACGGCGCAGATGGCTTGATTGCCCATCTGATAGTTGGCCCTCTGTCCAGCCAAAACGCGGCAAGTAAGCTGTGCGTTGAGATTGGTAAGGCAAGCGAAGCGACCGACGCCCCGCAGTGTCAGCCGGTTCCGTTTGAAGGGCAGCCACTGTAGTTTTGCAGACAAGTTTTCATTCAGAAATCAGTAAGGTGCGTGCTATATTCGCAGGTGCGTCACCACGCCCGGAAATGCAGGTGTCAAAAGTGGATTATGCCGTTGCCAAGCAAATCAGGCACGGCTATACGCCCCTTGTTCGGTGAGCCGTCAGGCTTCACCACTGGAGAGCCGATAGCTCAGTTGGTAGAGCAACTGACTTTTAATCAGTAGGTCCAGGGTTCGAACCCCTGTCGGCTCACCATTCTTTTCTAAGTTCCGCAAAACGTATGTGTGACACGGTTGGCGTCAGTCGGCGGCTCCGTCAGCCAACTATTGGCGTGTGTTGCATTCCACGGATCGGTCACGGCGTCGAGCAAGCGATGAAACGGTTGGAAGTCATTTTCAAATGCTGCAGCCGAGATTGCTTCCTCAACACGGTGGTTGCGTGGGATGACCGCCGGGTTGGCCAACTGCATTGTCCGACGAGCGGTGTTTTGATCGACGCCTTTGGTTCTGAGAAGCTGCTTCCACTTTTCCCGCCAGTCCTGAAGCTGCATGGGGATTGCCGCGTCGACCGTGAGAGCCTGAAAAATATTGGTGAAGTCCAGACGGTGTTGCTCCATCAGATCGAACAACGCTTCGGCATGCTGTAGGCTCTCCTCATCCAACCCATCAAATCCAAGTTTCGCGCCCAGCAGCTTGCGCCAATGACGGTCATAGGCTGCGCCAAAACCATCGACGGCGACTTGCGCAAGCCTTTGCGCCTCGTCCTCGTCTCCCGCCAGCACTGGCAAGAGGGCGCCTGCAAACTGCGCCAGGTTCCAGTGGGCGATGCGCGGCTGATTGGCATAAGCATAGCGGCCCTGCCGATCGATCGACGAAAATACGCGGCCGCGGGCAAATTCGTCCATGAAAGCGCACGGTCCGTAATCGATGGTCTCGCCGGAAATCGCGACATTGTCAGTGTTCATCACGCCGTGGATGAACCCGATCGACATCCATCGGGCAACCAAGGCGGCTTGAGCCTCTATAACGACCTGTAACAATTCGAGCGGCGGGTTGTCAGCTTTCAAAAGGCTTGGATAGCAGCGCTGAAGACTGAACCTCACTAATGTGTTTAGCGCCTCGACATCCCCGCGAATTGCAAAATAAACAAACGTGCCGACGCGAACATGGCTGCGGGCCGTGCGCGTGATGATGGCCCCCGGCAGTGCTTGATCGCGCCACACATGCGCACCGGTTGTGACGGCGCCAAGCGCACGGCTAGTGGGCACACCAAGCGCATGCATTGCTTCGCTGACAAGATATTCCCGAAGCACAGGCCCCAACCACGCCCTGCCGTCACCGCCCCGAGAAAAGGGTGTTGGGCCTGACCCTTTGAGCTGAATGTCTATCAGCCTTCCCTGCTTGTCCGGCCGCTCGCCCAACAGCACTGCGCGGCCATCACCCAATTGCGGCACCAGGCCTCCGAATTGGTGTCCTGCATAAGTAGCAGCCACAGGCACTGCGTTTTCTGGCACCGCATTGCCGGCACACAGGGCCGTGCGTGCAGACGCCTCAAGGTCCAAAAGGCTCAGCTCAGCTGCCAAATCCTTATTCCACACCAACAAATTTGGCTCGGGTGATGGGTCTGGCGCTTGTGGGGCGGAAAAGTGATGCGGAAGATCAGCATAATGATGGGTGAGCAGGTCGGCGGGTAATGTAACTGTCATGCACAGCATATGGCGCGTTTTGACCTGCACCCCAAGGCGCCGGTGACGCTTTGGCGGACAAAACACCGCATCTGAAAACTGTAACCCTTTGTCACGAGGCCGTGAGGCACGGTTCCAAATCCCCACTTCACGCGTACTATGA
>JBCDIB010000142.1:0-6399 GCA_038749385.1 Pseudomonadota bacterium
GGCTCAACCCAATCGAAAGATGTCTGTGAGAGGGTGTGGTCAGCGCGCAGGAGCCACACGATGACCGACATTGCACACACGGACGCACTGCCCACAAAGCCGGGGGGTAAGCTCGACTTGGTACATGGCGGCGAATTGGAAAAACCTGTCAGCTTTATGGGCCTACCCATATTGCGCCGCACGTCAGAACAAATGGTCCAGCTTATCGAACAGCACGTGGGCGCCGACCGACCCCTTGATATAGCATTTTGCAATGCCAACACATTGCTGCAGGCGCACGATGATCAGGCGTACCGGCAAACGCTGGCATCCATGACATTGCTCAATGACGGCATAGGCGCCGACATTGCGGCGCGCATTCTGGACGGTCAGCCTTTTGCAGAAAATCTCAACGGCACGGATTTTGTGCCATATTTACTCAAACACACAACCAAACCGCTGCGTGTGTATATGTTAGGCGCAAAGCCGGAAGTCGTCAGCAAAGCCGCCGAAAAATGGGCAAAGCAGTTTCCACGTCATAATTTTTGCGGCCATCAACACGGCTATTTCGACCGAAAAGCCATCGGCGACGTGTTGGACAATGTGAACGCAGCCAAACCGGACTTGCTGCTGGTTGCCATGGGCAATCCGGCACAGGAAAACTTCATCATGGAACACCGCGGCCAGCTTGATGTGCCGGTGACCATGGGTGTGGGGGCTCTGTTCGATTTTACAGCCCAGATCGTGCCCCGCGCCCCGATCTGGATGCGCAAAGTCAAGATCGAGTGGCTGTTTCGCCTGTCCCGTGAACCCAGACGCCTTGTGCACCGCTACACCGTAGGCATCGGCCGATTTCTGTATGTCTGCCTGAAACTACGACTTGCCAATGGCAGGGCCGGCAGTTTCCAAGAAGGGGCGAAATGATGCGCATTCTCATGCCCTGCGTTGCCCTGCCCCCGTTTCTCAAAGGTGGCGGACCGACAACTGCCCTGCTCAACGCCAAGAATTTGGTGGCCGCTGGCAATGAAGTGCTGGTGGTGCACGCCGCGGATGTGGCGGAGCGGGACGTTGTTGAGGGCGTTGATGTGCAACGCATCCCATCGCCAAATTTGTATTGGGACTACCGCAAGCCCCAGCCCGCCTACAAAAAGCTGGCGTGGCACGGTCTTGAAAACTACAACCCCCGCGCGGAACGCGCGATGTCCAGAATTATCGCCGACTTCAAGCCCGATATTGTGTACACTTTCTCGACTGAAAACGTGAATGTGGGAACCTGGAGAGCCGCCGATAAAGCTGGCGTCCCTTGCCTTCATCAAGCCTGCTCCACATTCCTGATTTGCTGGAAATCATCGATGATGCGCAACGGCAAAGCATGTGGTGGCCAATGCACCGATTGTTATCTGACGTCGCTGGGCAAACGCTATTTGTCTCATTTACCCCAAGGGCTGATGGGTGAAACAAGCTTCATCGTGGAAGCACACCGCAAGCTTGGATATTTCTCCAATGCGAAAACGCTGGTGGCGCCAGGTTCTGTCTCCCAAATAGACGGTGTGAAGCCCCGGCAACGCTCAGCTGGTGACATGCTCCGGGTGGGGTTTTTGGGCGAACTATCTGAACTCAAAGCCCCTGATTTGCTCGCAAAGGCCTCACATATGATGGGTGGCCGTAAGGTGCATTTCAGCCTGGGTGGTAAGTCCATCGGAACCTATAGCGACCAGTTGGAAGCGCAATTTGCCCCCGGCAGCGCGAGTCTTCTCGGCTGGACCGACCCGGCCACATTTTTTGAGACTGTGGATGTTCTTGTACTGCCGTCCCGGGGTTCGGAAGTGTTTGGCCGCGTCTTGGTGGAAGCCTATGCAAGGGGCTTACCCGTGATCGGCTCAGACCAGGGTGGCATCCCCGAAACCGTTGAGCACAATCGCACCGGGTTCGTATTTGCGTCAGACGACCACAAAGCACTGGCCAATCATTTGATGCGACTGCACGACGATGTGGAAATTTACAACGCCATGTCAAAGCAAGCACTGATGAAAGCGGCTGATTACGCGCCCGAAGTGTGGCAAAATCGAACGATGGAATTCATCAACTCCATCATCTGCGACTACCGCTCCGCCAAAGCCGCCGCATAAACAGCCTCATAATTCTGGGCCACCTTGGGCCAGGCGTAGAGCTGTGCCCGTTCCATCACTTCAGCTCGCATTGCGCCCTTGCTGGCAGCCGCTCGGCCATGGGTCGAGAGCACATCCTGCGCCGCCTTTTCGGCCTGCTTGAACTGGGTCAATTGCACGACATCGTGACGGGCAGCGAGATCGGCAAATGTAGGGTTTGCCTCAAGAATGGGGATCAAACCGGCGCTCATGGCTTCCACCACGGCAAGGCCGAAGCCCTCAAATTCGGACGCAGACGCAAAGAAAGAGGCTTTGCCCATCAACGTGGCGATTTCGGCATTGGACGGCCGAATATGGATATGCACCCGGTCTCTGACATTGGCAGCTGCGATCATTGCATCAAGCTCTGATGCTGACCAATCGGACTCCGCGCCAATAATATCCAACTGCCACTCAGCGGGCAGGTGGGCCATAGCGGCGATAAGCCGATCAAGGCGCTTGTTCTTGGAAAAACGTCCCAGCGTGACGATGCGTGGTACGATCTCCGCGCTGGCCTGATTGGCAAATTTTTCGATATCAACGCCATTGTCCACCGTCACAACGCGGCGCCCGGCGACGGCTTGAAAGTTGCGTGTATCGTTTTGCGAACAACCCACAATGCGAGTGTAGCCAAAGGACGAGATACGGGTCAGCGTTTGAAACCAGACCTTTTTGATAACGGCCAGATCCTGTGTGTGAAAGAAGCCGCCATGGGTCGTGGCAACCAGTGGCTTGCGGTGCCACAGGCGGGTTGCGGATAGAAAATCAAAGAAGAAGTCGATCGCGTGGACGTGCACAAGATCGGCATCAGTGATGTGGCGCAAAACCGCCGGTGCAAGCGGGTATTTCTGCGGCCCTTTGAAGGGCACCCGGAGGATGCGGCGACCTTCACAGATGATCTCGGCGTCGAGCCGTTCACCGGTCGCAAAAACCTCGTCGCACGTCACGATAGACACTTTATGGCCGGCCGCAATCTGCTCTTTGGTCAGGAAATCCACCACATCTTCCAGCCCACCGGTGGAGGGGTGGAACTGGCGGACCACATGCACGATGTGCAACGTCTCTCGAAGTGTCTCGGGCACCAAAGACGGTGTGTCATGGATCAATGGCAAAGTGCTCGACACGGCGGCCTGGGGTGCAACGCTGCGGGGTTTCTCAGAAACGGTCATTCTGCGGGCTCCACCTGATTGATGTTGACCAATGGTGATCCAAAGCGGCTTTTTGCTGCTGCCCAAGTGCCATTAAGGGCCCATGCCACACCTGCGCCAACGCTGGTCTGAAACTCGCCATTCTCGCGGGGCCATAGATGCAAATTGTCCGCCGCGCCGTGCGCCGCAAACAGCGAGCCGGGATCAGTGGTCAAAGCAAGGTCAAAACCCGCCTGCCGGGCCAAACGCGCTTCACGCTCGCCACCAATCGCCGGGCGACCATACGGATAGGCGAAATGGGGCACATCACGCTGCAACAGATTTTCGAGCCAGCGCTTATTGTCCACCATCTCGGCCAGCGCGTCAGCATCGCTAAGGGTCGCCAGCGCTGTATGACTTACCGTGTGAGCCTGAATGTCGATAAGGGCATGCTTATCAGCCTGCCTCACCTCGTCCACATCCATGGCGTGACGCGCCACCAATGATGGCATGTCGACGCCATAGCGTTCGAAAACGTCCGCGAGAGCGCTGGCACGGCGGAAGTCTTCCCAGATCCAGCCAATTATCTGCCAATAGGTAGCGACCTTCTCGGCACGGCTGTCGCAGGCGAAAATACGTGCCATGGCATCCACTTCGATGAGCCCGTTGAGCATCACCAGCTCGCGGACGGCCAGCCACCAGGCAATGATCTCACGGGTGGCCATTTGGGTAGGCACGAATATCGTTGCCGGGGCGCCGAAACGTTCCATGACAGGAAGCGCCAGCTCAATATTGTCGCGGTAGCCATCGTCAAATGTCAGTGCAACAAACGGACGCGCATCAGAGTTGGTCAGCCGCGCTTTGGCTTCAGTGAGCGTGACGAAGTCACGGCCAGAACGCTTGATGCGGGACAAAGTGGCTTCAAAATCCGCCACCGTGCAGCCCAGGCCCAACCGGTCATCGCGGCTGGCAGTAATCTCATGGAACATGAACACTGCGCCCGTGCCGCGGTATTTCTGGCCGAGCAGTTTGCTGGCCCCTGTACGGTAGCCGCCCTCAAAAACGGCGCGTTTGGCGAGCGCCCGCGCCTTGTCCTTGAAACGCGGGCGCAAGCGCTCCGTGGGTGCATTGGTTGGGCCGCTGATTGGGGCGTTGGCGTCAGCCATGGCAAAATCCGCTTGGTCATAAACTCGCGGATACAATGGCGCAAATGAATGAAAAGCCTGTAATTACAAACCTGTAATAGCGAATAAACGTACGGCGTAAGTTAACAGAACCCTATGACCGAAACGCTTACGACGACTGTTTAGGCAGAGCCCGCCGTCTCACCGATCGGATCGGTCAGTTGACCCGCAAAGGCCTTGGGCATCTCTGACAAAAGCTCCGGCTTTTCGATGCAAGGCAGATGGCCCGCCCCCTTGATCAGCTCGTAGCGGCTGTCCGGTAGGGCTTTAGCCATGGTCTCCACCAGTGCGGGTGGCGTTGCTCCGTCCTTGTCCCCCGCCACGCACAGGGTGGGCACATCCGTATCTCCGGCGCGCGAAGTAAAGTCGGCATCACGAATGGCGTGGCACGTTGCGGCATAGCCGACTTCACTCTGCCGGGTCAGCATATTGCGGTAGCCCGCCAATTCATCGGGGCGTTGGGTGTGAAATTCAGGCGAGAACCAACGCTCCAATATGGCGTCAGCCATTTCGCCAACACCTTCGTTCATCGCCGTTTCAATACGGTCATTCCAAAGGGCTTCGTCGCCGATGCGCAAACCGGTGTTGCAGAGCACCATAGCGCGCACCAGGTCTGGACGCCGGTGATACAAACCCTGTGCAATCAAGCCGCCCACCGACAGCCCGCAAAGCACGGCCTGCCCGGTACTGCCGGTTTGGGACAAATGGTCCAGCAGCGCTTCAAGGTCGCTAACATGATCATCGAGATTGTTGGGGTACGGCCCGGTGTCGCTCAGGCCGTGGCCGCGTTTGTCATAGGTCACGATTGCAGCCTCGCCCACCATGCGCACGATTACATCACGCCATATGCGAAAATCCGTTCCCAGCGAATTGATGAACACAAAGAGCGGCTTGTCGGCCGGCGCGCCGATAACTTGATAATGCAGATTGATGCCGTTGAGTTTCGCAAATTGCATGACGCGCCCCATTAGGTTTGGTGGGCGACAGCCCAAATATCAAAGACGGCACCATCGGCGTTTGCTGCGCAAAAGCCTGCCATGCCGACGCCGCTTTTTGAAAAACGACTTGGTGGGCCCGGAGGGACTTGAACCCCCGACCTAGCGGTTATGAGCCGCCAGCTCTAACCAGCTGAGCTACAGGCCCCACGCGCTCGCTCTAGCCAATTCCGAGCGTGGCAACAAGGCCGCGATGCTCGTTGGGTTGTGGGCTGTGTTGATATAGATTGACGCGATGCAAACCCTTGCCAAACTCACCGCAAGCTTCCCTCGCTCTGGTGCGGTGCACTGGATCGGATTGCGGCCAGCGCGCGGCCAGGCCATGAAAAAAGTGGACCAAGCGCGCTTAGAGTTGACCGGGCTTGAGGGAGACCGACGCGCCAAGCCGGGAAAGCGGGCTGTCACCCTTATCCAGGCAGAACACCTGCCAGTCATTGCCGCTCTGGCCGGACATTATGCTATTGAGCCTGAAACACTGCGCCGCAATATCCTGGTTTCCGGCATTCCACTGGCTGCCTTGCGCGGGCGAACTTTTAGAATTGGGACAGCTGTTTTGCGGGGAACCGACTTGTGTGCGCCCTGCTCCCGCATGGAAGCAGCGCTCGGAGCCGGCGGATATAATGCCATGCGAGGACATGGCGGCATATGTGCAGAGGTATTAGTGCCCGGCAATGTGGCCATCGGAGATGAAGTCACCGACTTGGCAACGCCGGATCAACCCGGAATTTCGGCGCCATCATAGGCAAACTGACAGCCTGTCTGCGCGGGGGTAAGCCCGTCAATGACACGCAGCAGATCAGCGGCGGCCTCACCGGGTGGTCTTACGTTCAGGCCGGCTTTTGCGAATGGCGCAGACAAGTCGCTCTGCACGGTACCGGGGTGCAACGCCACGCACACCGCGTCCTGATGGGTGCGTTTGAGCTCAATGGCAGCGCAGCGCACAAATTGGTTCAATGCAGCCTTGGAC
>JBCDIB010000143.1:0-6366 GCA_038749385.1 Pseudomonadota bacterium
AAAAGGAATGGTCCCGCGGCGGCGCGCCGGACCCGGCGGTTGGAGATGCCGGCTCGGCGCAAGCAGTCGGGCGTCGGCCTGAAGGTCCACGCTCCTCCACACCACCACCGATGCCGCCATCAATGCCAACGTCAAAACGCCAAGCCCCCTCTGGCGCTCGCGAGACCGAACGCGTATCGAGCAGACCGAAATCGGGCCGCACAGGGCGATGGGGTAGAGACGCCGGCACCCGGTCTATTGTCCCCAACACCGGTCGCAGCACAGGCAAAAGCAAAAATGATGGCGATGATAATGGCGGGCCATGGAACTAACGAATTTGGGGCTAACGAACTTGGGGCTAAAGGACTTGAGGCTAACGCCATAGAACGCGTCGAGGACGTCCACGACGCGCAGGGCGCGCATTAGGATGAAGCAATCCACCAAGCACCGCCGCAATCGGGGCAATCCGGGTAGTGGCAAGCCGCAAAAAGCGCCTCCACCCGTCGAGGGCGTGGCCCCCCGGGAAGTCGCGATTCTGCTCCTCACCCGCACGCTTGATAATGGCCGCGGTTTTGCCGGTCTGACAGACGCCGCCGGTGGCCTGACCGCCTTCCTCAACCTGCCCGAGCCAGACCGAAATCTCGCCCGCGCTATCGCCCGCACCGCGCTGGCTCGCCGGGGGCAGATAGAACTTGCCCTCAAACGCATGGCCGACCGCCCGCCCCCCAAGGGCGCCCGACATTTGCTGCACACCTTGCACGTGGCCATGGCGCAAATTCTCTTCATGGATGTGCCGGACAGCGCGGCGGTGAACACAGCCGTTAACATTGCGGCACGGGAGCCTAGATCGGCGCGCTTTGTTGGCTTCGCCAACGCCGTGCTGCGTCGTCTTTCCCGCGAAAAGGATGCGGTTGAACCGAAATTGCGATCGGACAAGCTCAACACGCCAAAATGGATGTATGCGCGCTGGTCCAACGCGTACGGCCACGACGCGGCCCGGGGCGTTGCCACGCACCACGCAACCATTCACGCCAATGGCGCGCCGCTGGACCTGTCCGTGCGCGGCGATGCTGCCCAATATTTCGCAGCCCACAGGGAAAAGCTGGCCGGAGCTGTCCTGCTGGATGGCGGCACCATCCGCCTGCCCAGCGCCATGGACGTGCGCACCCTGCCGGAGTGGGAAGATGGCGCAATATGGGTTCAAGATGCTGCGGCCCGCCTGCCGGCGCAACTGGTGGCGGCAAAATCCGGCGAACGCATTGCCGATTTGTGCGCCGCCCCCGGCGGCAAGACGGCGCAATTGGCCCTCACAGGTGCTCAAGTGGCTGCCGTCGAACAGTCCACCCCCCGCGTTGAGCGGCTGAAGGAAAATCTGAAGCGCCTGAAACTGGCTGATGCCGTCACCATTCACCATGGTGATCTGTTCGAAATGACACCAGGCACAATGTTCGACGCCATCTTGCTGGATGCGCCCTGCTCTTCCACAGGCACCATTCGCCGCCACCCTGATATTCTATGGACCAAAAATCCCGATAATATCGCCGAGCTGGCGGAGTTGCAGTTTCGCATGGCCGCCCACGCTGCGACCCTGCTTGCACCGGGCGGTCGGCTGGTGTTTTCCAACTGCTCCCTCGACCCTCTTGAGGGGGAGATGCTGCACGAGCGCATGGTAAAAGAGATGGCTCATCTGCTGCGCCATGACCGGGTGCAGCCGGGCGAAATACCTGGTTTCGCCCATGCTGTGACCGATAAGGGCACGGTGCGCAGTCTGCCCCACATCACACCAACAGGCGACACCATCGCCGACGGCAAACCTGCAAATGGTGGTGCCGACGGCTTTTTCGCCGCCAGATATGTACGCACTCTTGAAGCAGTCCATGATGGGGATGATACGCCCTAGCCTCTAGGTGACACCGCCTCTCCATGCTTAGTTGGTGCCCCTGCGAAGAAAATGGCGGCCATGGGAGCAACAAGGCAGCAAAATGTCAGCTAGCTCAAGCACAGATAAGGCGGGCAATGACCGGCGGGAGGCGACGCAATCACGCCTCGGCCATTTGCCTCGCCTGATCCGCTGTGTGGCTGCAACGGCAAACGCAAAGCGCCGCCATGGGAGACTTTACGCCAAAGCAATGCGCACACAGTTTGCGCCCCTTCCTCAATTCACCGTCGAGCAGGTGTGCCGAGCGCCGCTCCCCGCAGACCCGGATTTGGCGCAGGAGCTCTATTCCGGGCATTTTCGCTTGGGTGGGGTGGCAGTCGATACGGCGGGCCAGTCTCCGTTCCAGCTGAGCAGCGCTCCGAGGCATTGGCAGCGGCGGCTCCACAGCTTGGCATGGCTCCGGCATCTCGAAGCAGCCAACACCGCGCTGGCCCGCCAGTTGGCCCAATCATTCGTCGAAGAATGGTGGCAATCCCGCTCACCCCCGCTCATGGCGACAAAGGTCGTTGAGCCCTGCTGGGAGCTTGATGTCGCCGCCGAACGGCTGACATCACTCATCACCCACGCCACCTTTGTGAGCGCCGGACGCGACGACATTTTTGTGCGTCGCTTTCGGGAAGAACTGGCCCGGCAATACCGCTATGTGCGCAACAGTTATGACCATATGGCGCTCACCAGCGAACATATGGCCGCCGGACTGTCGCTCGTCCACGCGGCGTACACTTTGAAATTGACGGACCGGACAAGGGCGAGCGCCCTGCGCAGACTGGGGCAAACACTGCGTCGCCAGTGCACATCCGTTCAAGGTTCGGCGGAGACGATTCATATCTCGCGGAGACCTTCAGTTGCGATAGCTATGATCCCCATGTTGGCCGCCACGACCTCAGCATTGGAGGACCGTTCCAACTCCAGCCCACAAGCGCGCGAGATGTTGGGGTTGCTCAACAACATTGCCGACGAGATGGCTCATTGGGCTTCGGTGGTGCAGCATTCGGGGGGCGGATTGGCCGTCTTCAATGGCGCACGGGAAGAATCGCTAGAGCGTGTCACCAGCGTACTGGCACTCGCCAGCGGCAACACGGAAATATTGTCCTCCATAAAGACGGTTGGCGGATATGCCCGTCTGTCCGCCGCCGGCACAACCATTATTTGCGATGTTGGCCACACCCCTGCAGTTGGCGCCTCGGCGCGGGCACAGGCTGGAACGCTGGCCTTCGAAATGTCGTCAGGCGGCGAACGGGTGCTCATGAATTGCGGCTCACCCGACGCAAACATGGCCCTTCAAAATGATTGGCATTCAGCTGCCCGCCAGACGGCGGCTCACACTGCGCTGACACTCGGCCAACGATCCTCATCGTCGCCCGCGACCTCGGACTGGCTGCGTGTTCTTACCGGCCATGAGATCACCGCCGCTGCCCAAATTACCAAGTGCGAAACCGGCGAGACGGACAGCAGGGTCTGGCTCAATGCGCAGCATGACGGCTATCTGGCATCGCTGGGCGTGCTGCACCGACGTGCCCTCGCCATTGATGGAAACGGCCGAACGATTTTTGGCGAAGACGTACTCACCTGCCCATCAGGCCCTGAGCAGAAAGATGATTTGCAGGTCGACCTGCGCTTCCACTTTGCTCCGGGGTGCCGAGTGAACAAAACTGATGGGCTTGAGGCCCGCATCACGACGCCCGGTGGCCGGACATGGACGTTTGGCGTCGAGCCCCAAGAGGGCTTCAAACTTTCCGTTGCGCCCAGCCTTCAAATAAACCACCCCAGCGGGCCGACTGCGATACAGCAAATCGTCGTGACAGGAAGCTTGCAAAAGAGCAAAGCGCGGGCGGCCCTGAATTGGCAACTGTCCCTTTAGAGCATCGTCGGACTTAGCAAAGGCGGGATAAGCCCGCCTCACCAGCCCATTGCCCTTGTACAGCTGGCACAAATTGCTACGGCCTGCGCACGCTCGTACCCACACAGTTTTTTTGCCAAAGGGACAATTATGGCCGCATCGAACCACATCGCATCCCGCAAGGTTCCTGCCCCCGACAAAGTTGAAATAAAGCGCGCGCTTCTTTCCGTCTTCGACAAGACAGGCCTGATCGAGCTGGCAACATCCCTTGCCCAAGCTGGCGTTGAGCTTGTGTCCACCGGCGGCTCAGCAAAAGCCCTGCGCGAAGCGGGCCTGGATGTGCGGGACGTGTCGGAACTCACGCAGTTTCCCGAAATCATGGATGGCCGGGTCAAAACTCTGCATCCGGGTGTGCACGGTGGCCTTTTGGCAATTCGTGGGGATGATGACCACAAGGCCGCTATGAACGAACATGGCATCGCAGGCATCGATCTCCTGGTCTGCAATTTGTATCCGTTCGAGCAGGTCGTGGCCCAAGGTGCCGATCGCGCCACCACGGTTGAAAATATAGATATTGGCGGCCCCGCCATGACGCGGGCTGCGGCCAAGAACCATGCCTATGTATCGGTGCTGTCCAACCCCGCAGACTATGCTGGTTTCATCGAAATGATGGCCGCCAACAACGGCGCATCTTTATTGGCCGAGCGCCAAAGGCTCGCCCAGGCCGCCTTCGCCCGCACCGCAGCCTATGACGCCGCCGTGTCCAACTGGATGGCAGCTGATCTTGAGATAGCCACGCCGCCTCACAGGGCTTTGGGCGGCACGTTGGCACAGGTGATGCGCTATGGTGAGAACCCGCACCAGCAAGCTGCCTTCTACACAAATGGTGACAACCGGCCCGGCGTAGCCACCGCCACCCAGCACCAGGGAAAGACCCTCAGCTACAACAATATCAACGACACAGACGCCGCGTTCGAACTGATCTCCGAATTCGACCCGGCAAATGGTCCGGCGGTGGCCATCATCAAACATGCCAACCCCTGCGGTGTCGCCATGGGTGTCACGTTGGCAGACGCCTACCGAGCCGCCCATGCCTGCGACACCGTCTCGGCTTTTGGGGGCATCGTCGCGCTAAATGGCACGGTGGATGCAGACGTGGCCAAGGCGATGGTGGAAATTTTCACCGAAGTCATCATTGCGCCGGACGCCACGGAGGAAGCCAAAGCCATCATTGGCGCAAAAAAGAACTTACGGCTTCTGACCACCGGCGGTCTTGCCGACCCCCGTACGCCCGGAATCGCGGCCAAAACCGTATCTGGCGGCATGCTGGTGCAGTCACGCGACGCTGGCGTGGTGGACGATATTGAGCTCAAAGTGGTCACAGACCGAGCGCCGACAGAGCAGGAGCTGGCCGACCTGAAAACCGCCTTCCGCGTCGCAAAGCACGTCAAGTCCAACGCCATCATCTATGTCAAAGACGGGGCGACGGTGGGCGTAGGCGCCGGCCAGATGAGCCGCTTGGACTCGTCCCGCATTGCAGCCCGCAAGGCGCAGGATGCGGGCCTCGACCTCCGGGGCTCTGCGGTCGCGTCGGACGCCTTCTTCCCCTTCGCCGATGGCCTGATGGCCGCGGCCGACGCGGGAGCCACAGCCATCATCCAGCCCGGCGGCTCCATGCGCGATGATGAAGTGATTGCGGCCGCCAACGAAGCCGGACTTGCGATGGTCTTCACGGGCATGCGACACTTCAGGCACTAACCGGCGGCACTGTCTGGCAATCGCGGCCAGCCTTGAGGGGACAGATATTTGGAAACCGCACTGGCGACATTGCTGTCGCCCATCATCCTATTCTTTCTCCTTGGCCTTGGCGCAGCATTACTGCGCTCTCAGACCACGGTTCCTGAAGCCTTCGCCAAGGGCCTCGCCATCTACCTGATGATGGCCATCGGCCTGAAAGGCGGTGTGGAGATGGCCAACAATCCGCTGACGTTCGATGTCGTGGCGGTGCTGATGGCGGGCATCATCCTGTCCTTCGCTATTCCAGTCTTGGCCTATGCCCTGCTCAAGGCGACGACCAAACTCAACGCCACGGACGCCGCCGCCGCTGCAGCCCATTACGGCTCCATTTCCATCGTCACCTTTGTGGCCGCCAGCGATGCGTTGGAGCGACTGGGCGTTGAAGCGTCCGGCCATCTGGTCGCCGTGGCCGCGCTGATGGAAGCTCCGGCCATAATCTCGGCACTGGTCATCATCAGTCGCACGGACCGCAAAACCAACGATATGGATGCAGCTGACAGGGGTGAGTTGGTGCGCGAAGTGTTGCTGAATGCCTCTGTTGTTGTGCTGCTGGGAGCGCTGTTCATCGGCTGGGTTGCCGGCGAAGAAGGGACCGCCGGTATAGCGCCATTCTTTACCGGCCTGTTCCAAGGCGTGCTGTGCCTGTTCCTTCTCGATATGGGTCTGTCTGCCGGGCGCGGCCTGCGCAACGGTTGGCGCCAACTGGGCGTCGGCACGATTGCTTTTGGCCTGTATATGCCGGTCATAAGCGCCCTAATTGCCTCCGCCATCGCCTGGGCACTGGGCATGCCCGCCGCAGATGCGGCGCTGC
>JBCDIB010000144.1:0-6346 GCA_038749385.1 Pseudomonadota bacterium
ATGATGCGCTGCAGCGCCTCGATGTGGACGCCGCCGGACTGGACGAGCTTGACCGGCGCTACCTTAATCAAATCGCCCGCAATTATGGCGGCGGGCCGGTGGGTGTCGAAACGCTGGCCGCCGCCTTGTCCGAGCCACGGGACGCGATTGAAGACATTATCGAGCCATTTCTGATCCAGCAGGGGTTCATCGCGCGCACGCCGCGTGGCCGCTTGATGACCAGCAAAGCCTGGGGGCATTTGGGGCTGGAAGCGCCAGCCAACGCCATCGGCAACAACGCGCAATTGGGGCTCGGGCTGGAGCCCGACGGCAGCGACACTTCCCATCTCGACTGAGGCAATCTTACGAAATTGTCATGAAAGAAACGGGCTGATGAGGTGCGGTCCATCTGGGTGGCGGACAAACGCGCCCTAACTTGGTTCTGACAACCCAACTCTTCCCCCAAAGCTGGAGCTTGTCATGACCAACACCCCCATCGTCACCCGCCGTTCTGCTCTTATAGCCGCAGCTGCAACACCCATCGTTTCCGGCGCTCTGGCCGGCGTTCTGTCGTTGCGCCCCGCGCTTGCGGCTGGCCACAGCGCCGAGAAAAGCAATGCGCCGTTCAGCCATTACAAAGTTGGCGACTTCATCGTAACCACCTTGCTCGCAGGCTCCGCCCCGCGCGATGAACCTCAAAGCATTTTCGGTATGAATGTCAGCGCGGAAGAATTTGCGGCGGTCTCCGCTGAGAACTTCATTCCGGCGGACAGTGTGCGGTTCTTCTTCAACGTGCCAGTGGTGAACACCGGCTCTGATCTCATTTTGTTCGACACCGGTCTTGGCGGCAAGGGAACACCCGCCATCGTTGGGGCGCTGGAAGCTGCTGGATATGCACCGCAAGACGTCACCAAGCTCGTCATCACCCACATGCACCCAGACCATATTGGCGGCCTGATGAACAACGGTTCGCCCACATTCCCCAACGCCCAGATGTACACGGGTCAGGTGGAGTATGACTTCTGGGCAGGGCAAGACGGCGCGGAAGGCCCGGCAGCCATGGTGCGCAACATGGTGACGCCGATGGCCGACAAAATCACCTTCGTGAAGGATGGCGATAGCATCGCGTCGGGTATCACTGCGGTGGAAGCGTTCGGCCACACCCCCGGCCACATGACATACATGCTGGAAAGCGATGGTCAGCAATTGATGCTGCTGGTGGACACAGCCAACCATTATGTCTGGTCGCTAGGGTACCCGGATTGGGAAGTGCGTTTCGACGCAAACAAAGCGGCTGCCGCCGCCACCCGCCGCAAACTGTTGGGCATGCTGGCCGCCGACAAGGTGCCGTTTGCGGGCTACCATATGCCGTTCCCGGCCGTGGGTTATGTCGACACCCGTGGCGATGGCTTCCATTATGTGCCGGAGAGTTATCAGCTGGCGCTCTGACCTTTTACATAGCGTTTCGACCGAAACTGCGACATGCGTCTTTCAACTTTCTGGGAGGTCGGCATTAAACGTCTAATTCAAATTATCGTTGCGGTGGCGATTTTCGCCATCGCAGCTTTTGCCTGGTACGCATTTTCGCCGCTGCTGTTTGACAATGTGGTGGATGAAACCATCGAAGCCAGCGCAACAGATGCGCCTCTTGCGACCGGCCAGTTCCGCGACGCCGATAGTTCTCACCGTGGCTCAGGGACGGCGACCATTTTCACCGGTGCCAGCGGCGTGCCTACACTTGCTTTCACAGAGTTTGAGGTGACCAACGGTCCGGACCTGGAGGTCTGGCTGGTCAAGCTTGACGACCCGCAATCATCCGCTGACGTGAAGGCGAGCGAGTGGGTCTCGCTCGGCCAACTCAAGGGCAATATTGGAGACCAGAGCTACGCTATTCCCGAGGATGTAAACCTGGCCGAATATGGCTCGGCCGTCATTTGGTGCGAACAGTTCGGCGTGCTGTTCGCTGTTGCTTCGTTGAATTGAGCGGCCCATCTAAGGGTCATCCCGGCGAAGGAGCCGGGATAACAATTCACTTCTAAGCGTTCACATCGACGACGACACGACCGCGCACCTGGCCCTTCAGAATATCGCGACCCAGCTGAGGCAGATCGGACAGGGTGGCGTCCACGACCATGGCTTCCAGCTTTTCCATCGGCAGGTCGCTGCCGATACGCGTCCATGCGTTCAAGCGGTTGTCATAGGGCTGCATGACCGAATCGATGCCCAGCACGTTCACGCCGCGCAGCAGAAATGGAATGACTGTTCCGGGGAAGTTTGCACCACCTGCCAGGCCGACAGCTGCCAGCGAACCGCCATAGGCTAATTGGCCCAGCACGCGGGCCATCATTTCGCCGCCCACTGCGTCCACGCAGCCAGCCCAAAGTTCCTTTTCCAGCGGACGTTTGATGGCCTCCGCCAGCTCTTCTCGGGCCACGATTTGCGTTGCGCCAAGATCCTTCAGATAGTCTGCGCCTTCCGGACGACCTGTAACTGCCGCCACTTGATAGCCCAGTTTCGACAGGATCGCGGTGGCCACTGAGCCCACGCCGCCAGACGCGCCGGTCACCAAAACGGGCTTGTCGGTGGACGGTGTAAGGCCATGGGCCTCCAGCGCCATGACGGCCAGCATGGATGTGAAGCCAGCGGTGCCAACGGCCATCGCCTGCTTTGTGCTCACGCCATCGGGCAGGGGCACCAGCCAATCGGCGTTCACCCGTGCCTTTTGTGCATAGCCGCCCCAATGCACTTCACCCACGCGCCAACCGGTGAGCACAACTTTGTCACCGGGCTTGTAACGGTCGTCGGCGGAGGTTTCGACGGTGCCAGCAAAGTCGATGCCGGGCACATGCGGATAGTTGCGCACCAGGCCCCCACCGGGTCCGATGCACAGGCCGTCTTTGTAATTGAGCGTAGAATATTCCACCGCGATGGTGACATTGCCTTCAGGCAGTTGCTCCTCGGTGATTTGAGTAACGGCGGCCTGTGGCTTTGCGCCTTCTTCGTCGGATTTTGTAACCACCAGTGCGTTGAACGCCATGTCAGCCTCCCAGCTATAATTTTGCACTTTCGTGGCATTGGTGCGGGGGCGGTGCAAGCACAATTCGATTGTGATAGGCGGTTGCATGACCTCGATATCCAAAACACTCGCAAACCCGTCGCCAGCTGATGGGTCGCTCGATGCAAATGGCCACAGCTTTCCGGTGCGCATCTATTATGAGGACACCGATTTTACCGGTGTCGTCTATCACGCGCGCTACCTGCATTTCTTTGAGCGAGGGCGCACGGAATGGCTGCGGGCTCTGGGTATTTCGCACACTGATTTAGGCGATGGCCTTTTCGGCGAGCCTTTGGCCTTCGCCATCAACCGCATTGAGGTGGACTACAAGCGGCCCGCCAAGGTCGATGATGTGGTGGTGGTGCGCACATCTTTGGCCCAAGCGCGGGGCGCGCGGCTATTTTTGCGCCAGGAAATGACGCGACCCGTGGATGGTGCGACCATTGCGCTAGGCGATGTGCAGGTGGTGCTTATTAACAATGAAGGTTCGCCGCGGCGCGTGCCGGCGGACATGCTGATGCGGATAGAAGGCAATCATTCATAGCCAACTGATCGCCGCATCTGGCTCATCCGTCGCCACAAGTGGTGGCAGTTGCTGGTCGAGCATCTCAAGCACGGCGTTGCGCGCCGGTTCTCTCCGCTTGTGCCAGTCGCTCTCACTGCACAGATCTGCGAGTGCCCCGGCTCCGTGCAAGCGCGCTTCAAACTGCATATCGGACAAGGTTCGAAGTCCATCCTTCAACGGCGCGAGCTCAGGCTCAATACCGGCCAATGCCGATGGCAAATCGGCGTAAGTGGTTTGGGCCAGATGCGGATGGTCGGCGGCATGGCGGAGAACCAGCGCGTGAAGCAGAAATTCTGCTTCCATCAGCCCCCCAGTGATCAGCTTTACCTCATAGGGGTCGGCTGGCTGCGCCGCGATACGTTCGGTCCGCAGAAGGCCAAGCATAGAGGCTGCATCGCGATCCAGCTGGCTTTGGTCGCGGGCCGTGGTGAGACACGCGGTGCGCGTGGTGTCAAACATGGCCCGGCTGTCAGCGCTGCCGCAGACGAAGCGGGCTGGCACCAGGGCGATGTGCTCCCACGTCTTTGCGCGCTCAAGCTGGTGGGTGCGGAAGCTTATGGGTCGAAGTGTGGGTGGGCCGGCACGGCCAGATGGCCGCAACCGCATATCGATCTCCCACACCTGGCCGGCGCGCATGCGTGTATCGAGGGTAGATTTCAGCCGCAGAGAGAAGCGATTGGCCCGGTCGAGGTCGTTGGCATCATCACCCTCTGCGAGAAACATCAGGTCCAGATCTGAACCTGGATGCATTGCCGCCATCCCCAAGCGTCCGAAGGCAACAATGGAGACCGGCACCTGCTCAACGCCAAGATGTTTTGCGGTGAGGACAGTCGACAGGTGCAGCGCCCGCTCGGCAATGGCGGTGATTTCTCGGGCTATGGTTTGGGCTGACCGTTGTTTGCTCACCGACCCAAGATAGGCAAGGAAGAGTCGTTCATTGGTCCATGCGCGTATCCATTCCAGCCGTGCTTCTTCGTCCGGCAAGGCATTGGCGCGGGCCAGCAGTTCTGCATCGTCAGCAAGGCGCAGCTCTGTGCTGCCGCCACGCTCCATCAACACGTCCACGACGTGGGGTGATTGTTCCATCAAAGATGCAATCGGTGCCGACGTAAGGAATGCGCTGAAGATATCGGAAGTCAGCCCGGAATGGCTGGCCAGAAGCCGCAAATATTGGCCGCCGCGGGGCAATGATTGCAAAAATCTGTCGACGTTCGAGATGGCGCGGTCTGGGTCTTTTTGCCGGGCGGAAGCGTCCAGCAAGGCAGCGCTGAGACGTGATAAATTCTGATCAGGTGCAGCGCCGTGGGCGAGAAAACCGGCCTGCCATGTTTCTATTATCGCTTCGGAGGCGTCCGAAATATTCGATGGAACGCGTCTGGCTCCTTGTGGTGGCACTTGCTCTTCGTCGTGGAGAAAACGCTCAAAACGTTCCGCCACGACCGCCCGGTGCTTTGTGAGATTTTTAGTGAGGTATACCCAATTGTCCTCGCCCATTATGGCTGTTGCAAGGGCGCGATCCTCGGGCGCATCCGGCACGGTGTGGGTTTGCCGGTCGGCAATCATCTGGACCGAGTTTTCCAAACGCCGGAGCCAGATGTAAGCTTCCCGCAACCGGTAGGCCTGCTCTGTCTCCAAGTGACCTAGCTCAGCACAAACGGCCAGCGCGTCGAGGGTATTGGTGGTTCGCAATTGGTGCTGGCGTCCGCCCCAGATGAGCTGTTGCGCGTTGACGATGAACTCGATCTCCCGAATGCCACCACTGCCCAGCTTGATATGAAAATCATCGGCCACCGCGATATCCGTTGCAGCCGGGCCGGTGGCGGCCAGGCCGGGGTGCTCGTTCTTGATGCGGTCTTTGACAGCTGCAATTTCGTCAAGGGTGCGGAAATCGAGCGTCTGCCGCCAGATGAAGGCATTTAGCCGTTTCAGGAAGGCCGCGCCCGCTTGCTTATCTCCGGCTACCACGCGTGCTTTCATCATGGCCAACCGTCGCCATGGCGCAGACCGGAAGGCGAAAAAATCAAGCGCGGCATCGGTGGCCATGGACAGGCCCGTGACCGATGGATCAGGCCGCAAGCGCCAGTCCACCCGCCAGATGCGGTCTGTATCCGTCTTGCCTGAAATGGTTTGGGTCATGGCCTTGAGCACCATATCGCACACATAGGTGCGGCCCTCATGGGCGGGCACCGGCACGGCTTCAGTATCGAAGAACGCCACGAGATCTACATCCGACGAGTAGTTGAGATCGCGCCCGCCCAGCTTGCCCAGCCCCAGCACGAATAAGCCGGGTACGGTGCCATCGTCCGGTGCATTGCGCGTCAGTTTTTTGACCCTTGGCGTTTGCCAGGCGGCGGCTAGGGCGGTGTCGAGCGTGTCAGCCGCAAAGTCCGACCACTGGCCGGACAAAGCTGGAAAGTCCCCTGGCGTCTCAATTTGGCCGCTGATGAAGGTCTGGGAGGCCCGCGCTTTCGCCTGAACCAATTGTGCCGAAACGGCGTTGGAGTTCCCGGAGCCCGATACAACCGTCATACCGATGTCCAGAGCTGCGTTCAGGGCGAGATTTTTAAAGTGCGGCCAGTTGTGGGCTTTTGCAATTTCGGCGGGGGCAATTTGAGTGGGTGAGGGCATTACAGCGTCCAGGCGGTGCGATTCATCAAGCATATGGTGCCGATGCAATGTGTGAACGAGAGTCCTTACCAGCCATTAACCACGATCTGGCAGTGTGTAGCCAGCGGGCGCCGCGCCAA
>JBCDIB010000145.1:0-6313 GCA_038749385.1 Pseudomonadota bacterium
AACGGGCGGCCGGTACGGTTGGCCCCGCGCATGCCGGGGGCGAGGCCAGCAATCAACAGGCGCACACCATCGTCACCTTCGGTTTCATTGCACCAGGTGGGCACCGGCCCATTCCACCAGCCCGGATGGGCACTTTTCTGTTCGGCGATAAAGTCGTGCAGGCGGGGGCAGCGGGCGCAATTGTGGTCGGGTTCGGAAGAAAAGAGCAATCGGTCGAGGGCCTGTTGGCGTATAGCGGCACTTAGCGTTTCCGCGCCCCGTGCCTCAGTCGTCGTACTCGTCATCGTCATTTCGGCGGCTGAGCGCACGTCCCATTTCGTTCTGCAATGTGCTCAACTCGATGAATTGGTCCGCTTGGCGGCGCAGATCGTCGGCGATCATGGGGGGCGAAGACTTGGTGGTGGAGACCACCGACACCCGGCAACCCCGGCGTTGCAACGCCTCTACCAGACGGCGAAAATCGCCATCGCCGGAGAAGATGACGATATGGTCCACCTTGTCGGCCATATCCATGGCGTCCACAGCGAGTTCAATATCCATATTGCCTTTGATCTTCCGGCGACCGTCTGGCGTCGTGAACTCTTTGGCGGGCTTGGTGACAACTTTGTAGCCGTTGTAATCCAGCCAATCGATCAGGGGCCGAATGCCGGAATATTCCTGATCCTCCACCACCGCGGTGTAATAATATGCGCGCAGCAAATATCCCTTGTCGCGGAAACTGGTGAGGAGCTTTCGATAGTCGATGTCAAAATCGAGGGAACGCGCCGCGGCATACAGATTCGCACCGTCGATGAAGATCGCGATTTTTTCGCGCTGGTCGAACATGTTGGGCTCCTGATCTGGCTAGCGGCAGCAGCCTAGCGGACCAAGCGTTCATGCCTCAAGCGGAAGCGGTACCGTGGGGCACATTAATACAGGTTCAATTCGCATTTCCTTGCTTTCGCCGCACTGAACCGCTAAGGCCGCGCTAACACTCAAATTGTTTATGGAGCAACGCATGGCCCGCGTTACCGTCGAGGACTGCGTCGATAAGGTCGACAATCGTTTCGAGCTCGTTCTTCTTGCGTCCCACCGCGCCCGTCTCATCGCCACCGGTCAGCCGATCACGGTTGATCGCGACAATGACAAAAACCCTGTCGTTGCCTTGCGTGAAATTGCCGACGAGACCTTGAGCCCGGAAGACCTCAAAGAGCAGCTTATCCACTCGCTGCAGAAGCATGTTGAGGTCGACGAGCTGACCGAAGAAGATATGCCGACGGCACCTGCCGATCCGGCTGCTCTGCCAGCCATTGAGCCCGGTGCCGAGCAGCCTGCATTTGGCTCTATGAACGAAGAAGATCTGCTGCGCGGCATCGAAGGCCTGGTGGCACCGGAGCGCACAGACGACTACTAAGATCGTTCAGCATTTCAATTGAAATGAGGCGCGTGGGGCTCACCCGACGCGCCTTTTTCTTTGCTTATTTCCGTTGCCTGTTTCTATGATTGAAAACAATGGTGCACCGGCGCATCAAGGTTGCAAAATGGTCAAGGTAAGCGGTTTTGGTCAGACAATATGAACTCGTCGAGCGGGTGCAGGCCTATCTGCCGGACGCTGACGAAGACCTTCTCAACAAGGCCTATATTTACGCCATGCAAAAGCACGGTACGCAGACCCGTGCCGATGGTGCGCCGTACATCACGCACCCGTTGGAAGTGGCCAATATTCTCACCGAAATGCACCTGGATGAGGCAACCATTGCCACAGCTTTGCTGCACGACACCATCGAAGATACAGACGCTACCCGCACGGAAATTGACGAGCGGTTCGGGTCTGAAATCGGCAGCCTGGTTGAAGGCTTGACCAAGGTCGACAGCATCAACTTCGAAAGCAAGCAAGTGGCACAAGCCGAAAACCTGAGGCGGCTGTTGCTGGCTGTGGCCGATGATATTCGCGTGCTCTTGGTCAAGCTGGCGGACCGGCTGCACAATATGCGCACGTTGGACGTGATGCGACCCGATAAGCGCAAACGCATCTCGCAGGAGACCATGGATGTGTATGCGCCGCTGGCCGGGCGCATGGGCATGCAGGACATGCGCGATGAGTTGGAGGACTTGGCGTTTCAATATCTTCACGGAGACCGGCACGAAGCGCTGGTGCACCGCTTGGGTGAGCTGACGGACGAGCATAAGAATGTGGTGGAGTCCGCCCGCCTGGCGCTCATTGAAGAGTTCGAGAAAAGCGGCATCAATGCCGAGGTATTGGGTCGTCAAAAGCGCCCATACTCAATTTTTCGCAAAATGGAGCGCAAGGGGCTGAGCCTCGAGCAATTGTCGGATCTGTATGGTTTTCGTGTGATCACCGAAAGCGTGGCCGAATGCTATCAGGCCATGGGGGCGGCCCACACGCGCTGGCAGATGGTGCCCGGCCGCTTCAAGGACTACATCTCGATTCCAAAGCAAAACGGGTACCGCTCCCTGCACACTACTATTGTGGGCCCCGCCAAGCGGCGGGTTGAGCTGCAGATACGAACCCAACAGATGCACGCGGTGGCGGAATATGGCGTTGCCTCCCATGCGAAATATAAAGAAGGGGATGGGGCCTCCAAACCACCTGTATCGCCCACGGATCGAGCTTACGGCTGGTTGCGGCGCACCATCGATATGCTCGATGGTGGCGATAATCCGGAGGAGTTTCTTGAGAACACGAAGCTGGAATTGTTCCTTGACCAAGTGTTCTGTTTCACCCCCAAGGGCATGTTGATCGCGTTGCCCAAGGGCGCAACTGCCATCGATTTCGCCTATGCCGTGCACACCCGTGTGGGAGACGAGTGCGTGGGCGCGAGGGTGAACGGTAATCCGGTTCCAGTGACGCAGCACCTGCGAAACGGTGATGAAGTGCAGATTCTCACCGGCCAACGCACCAAGAATGCGCTGTCGTGGGAGACCGCCGCCGTGACTGGCAAGGCCCGCGCAGCCCTGCGCAAACAGGCCCGTACGGATGATGGCCGCCGCAATCGCATTATCGGCCAGAGCCTGCTGCGCCACGCGCTTGCCCGCCGTGGCCGAACGTTTGACATTGAGGCGTTGGAGCCGCTGCTGGAAGTGTTCAACATCAAATCGGTGGACGATCTTGTATCTCAGGTGGGTGAGGGCAAGCTGGCGGCCCGCAAGGTGCTGACCGCGCTCGATGTCCCGGAGGAGGCTTTGGGCAATGGGGCGGCTTCATCGCATGGCAATCAGATTGCCGATGGTGGGTCGGTGCGTCTGCGCAATTCAGTAAAGGCCCGCACCTATGGCGTGCTGCAGGAGCAATTGCCGCTGCAGTTTGCCCCCGTATGTGGAGCATTGCCGGGGGATCGTATCATCGGCATTTTGGAGCCGGGCGTCGGCATCACTGTGTATCCGTCCGATGCGCCCGCGTTGGCGCAGTTCGAGGATAATGAATTCTGGATCGACATGCAGTGGGATGTGCCCGATGGCGATGCAACGGTCTTCCCCGCTTCCATCACGGTGGATGCATCGGATGTGCCCGGCGCTTTGGCTCGCATCGCCGAGACCTTGGCTGACCATAACGGCAATATTGTCGATCTTTCTCTCATGTCTCTCACCTCGGCTGGGAAGGGGGGCGCACATGGGGACGTGCAAAGCGTTCGCATGACGATAAATCTGGAGATAGCTACGCTGAAGGCACTGAACAGCGCGATGAATGACTTGCGCGGTAACCCTTTGGTGCGCCAAGTCTCGCGCCGTATGGAATGAGCCGTATGGAATGATTTGCGGAATTGGGAGACGTCGGTATGACTGAGATGACAACAGAAGATGTGCTGGACGTGTTTCGTGAGGCGGGAGCCATTCTCGAAGGCCATTTCATTTTGACTTCTGGCCGTCATTCGCCGGTATTTCTGCAAAAGGCGCGGGTGTTCATGAACCCAGCCGCCACTGAAAAGCTGTGCAGCGGGCTGGCCAGGAAAATAAGCGCCGCGCTGGGCAACGAGGTCGATTATGTGGTTGGGCCGGCCGTTGGAGGGATCATTCCAGCCTATGAGACCTCGCGGCATCTGGGTGTGCCCAATGTGTGGGTGGAGCGGGAGGACGGAGAGTTTCGCCTGCGCCGCTTTGAAATCGAGCAGGGCGCGCGGGTCGTCATCGTTGAGGATATTGTGACCACCGGCCTTTCCATCCGCGAAACTGTTGAGGCCTTGCGCAAAATTGGTGCTGATGTGCGGGCCGCAGCGTGCCTCATCGACCGGTCTGGGGGTGAAGCGGATGTTGGAGTGCCGCTGGTTGCGCTCGCAAAACATAAGGTGCCGTCTTACGCCGCCGATGATCTGCCACCGGAGCTGGCTGCTATGCCCGCCACAAAGCCCGGGAGCCGCAACCTGTAGCCGCTAAAACCGTTCACATTTCCGAACAGGGCGGCCAATTCGCCCTTGGTGGGGTTTGCCAATTTCGCCGCAACGTCTAATTCATTAACTATTGGTCATGTGACCCCGAATTACGAAATTTGGCAGGTCACTTGATATTTACACCCCTGTGGGATGTTCGAAGCATGTTGTTTGCAAGGCGCAAAAAACCGGATTGGCGCGAGGCGTTGCGGGTGGCCGCTTGGCCCCGTCGCTCATGGTCGCGCTCGATGGCTTACATTCGCAAACGCACGTGCCGTATTGCGGCATCCCCCCATGAGATCGCCCTGGGCTTTGCCATAGGTGCCTTTATGTCATTCACACCATGGCTGGGCGTGCATATCGCTGCCGGTTGTGCATTGGCTTGGCTTTTTGGTGTGTCGATGCTGGCGAGCGCTCTGGGCACTATTGTTGGCAATCCCATCACATTCCCCTTCATTTGGGCGGCAAGCGTTGGGTTGGGGAATTTGCTTTTGGGCCGGGCTGAGGAATTCAAACCTGCCAAAGGCGCGGAAGATCAAATGCTGCGCGCCATTGAGAGCGGTTACGATTACGACCGTATTTCCAGCGTGTTTCGGGGAATTTGGGAACCGATCATCAAGCCGATGCTGGTTGGTGGAACGCCGCTTGGTCTCGTCACTGCCGCCATTTGTTATGTCCTGATCCGCAAATTTGTTGCGGTGGTTCAGACCCGTCGCCGGGCTCAATTGCAGGCTCGCGCCGCCGCCATCGCTGCAGAATAGCCGCCGTACTATCGCCGGACTTAACATCTCAATATAGCTTGTGACGTTGCGCGTTTGGCATGGCCGGTTTAGACCGGCTGCACATTTGCGGGATGCCCGATTTGTCCCAAACTGATCCCAACAATTGGACCAAACGAATGAGCGAGCGTGTGAGCAAAGCCAAAGCGAGCGATGGTGGACTTGGAGAAACCATCAAGATTGTGGTGCAGGCCCTGTTGCTCGCATTGGTGGTGCGGACATTTCTGTACCAGCCGTTCAACATTCCGTCCGGCTCAATGATCAAAACGCTGCTGGTGGGGGACTACATCTTCGTCTCCAAATTCTCCTACGGCTTTTCCAAATACTCGTTCCCGTTTTCTCCAGACTTGTTTGACGGTCGTGTTTGGGCCGGTGAACCGGAGCGGGGAGATGTGGCCGTGTTTCGCCTGCCCACCAACACCAATCTGGACTATGTGAAACGCGTTGTTGGCCTGCCAGGTGACCGGATTTCCGTGCAGGATGGCGTGCTCTTTATCAATGGCACTGCGGTTGAGCGCCGCGAAGCCGGCGAGTTCGACGCCCGGGTGGCCGGCTTGGGCGTGCCCCCGGGGCGCACGGCAGACGTTTACATAGAGACGCTACCAAATGGCGTGAGCTATTCGACCCTGGATCTGACACCGTTGGCGGATACCGATAATTTTGCGGAGGTTACCGTCCCTGAAGGCCACTATTTCATGATGGGGGACAATCGCGACAATTCTGCTGACAGCCGCACTTCTCAGGTTGGTTTCGTGCCGCTGGAGAACTTTATCGGTCGTGCCGAAGTGATTTTCTTCTCCATCGGAGATGGTGCACGACCATGGCAGCTTTGGCGCTGGCCTGGTTCGCTCCGTGTCTCACGTTTTTTCGACGGTCTCTAAGGCTTTGAGCAAGGCTGACAATCAGGACCTGGCGAAAGAGCTTGAAGCTCTGATCGGACATTCTTTTGACGATCATGATTTGCTGGCACGAGCCTTTACCCATAGCTCTGCCCGCCATATCAGCGACGAGACGGGCCATTACGAGCGGCTTGAATTTGTGGGCGACCGCGTGCTCGGTCTGACCGTGGCTGAATTGTTGTGGCGGCGTTTCCCCGATGCCAGTGAGGGCGAGCTGAATCGCCGCCTGAGCGCTTTGGTGAATGGTGAAACCTGTGCCGAAGTGGCAGAC
>JBCDIB010000146.1:0-6312 GCA_038749385.1 Pseudomonadota bacterium
AGCCCCAGTCGCAGGCATGGGTTGACCGGTGAAGCGCGACACGAGCCCGTCATAGCGGCCACCACCGGCGACGGAACCAAACTGCACGGTCTCGCCCTTTTCGTTGGTGACGTCGAAGGTAAGCTCAACTTCGAAGACCGTGCCCGTGTAATATTCGAGACCGCGGACGCAGGATGGGTCGACCAAAACTTGATCCTCTCTGTAGCCACATGCCGAGCAGGTCGCTGAAAGAGCACCCAGCTCCTGTTGTCCTTCGGAAAGAAGAACCGGCTCTTCATCCGATGCCAGCCCTTCCATTGCGTCCAATTCGGCGAACGTATCTTCCAGTGGCAAGGACGTGACATCCCCCTCGTCGTGCAATCCCAAAAGCATGAGCAACTGCACAATCTGGCGGTCGTCCAAACCTACACCTGGAGTATGATCGCCACTCTCATCAGTCCGGCCCTTCGGCCCCAGCAGCTCTGCAACACCCTCGACGCCGAACTTGTCCAGCTTGTCGATTGACCGCAGCACGCCCAGCCGCTTGGCAGCGTTTTCCTCGCCGCCTAGGCCAATCGCCTCCATCACGCCGTCGAGCACTTTGCGGTTATTCACCCGCACGATGTAGTCGCCACGCTTTATGCCCAGCTCTTCCATTGTGTCGGCCAGCATCATGCAGATTTCGGCGTCCGCCGTGACGCCCGGCGCGCCGACAATGTCGGCATCAAACTGCATGAACTGACGGAAACGGCCAGGGCCAGGCTTCTCGTTCCGGAACACATAGCCCGCGCGGTACGTGCGGTAGGGCGTCACCAGATCCTGGCCCTGCTCGGCCACGTGGCGGGCCAGCGGCGCCGTCATGTCATAGCGCAGGCTCATCCATTGATCGTCATCATCAGTGAGCGAGAACACGCCCTCATTCGGACGATCCGTGTCCGGCAAAAACTTGCCCAAGGCATCGGTATACTCAAACATCGGCGTTTCGATGGGCTCGAAGCCGTAGCGCTCATAGACGTTGCGGATGGTCGCCATCATGGCGTCCGTGGCACGAATTTCCGCCGCTGGACGGTCGCGGAAACCGCGTGGAAGCCGGGCCTGGGGGCGCTTTGGTTTGTTCTTTTTTGCCATGAGGAGAATGCCCTGAATTGTTGGGCCTTCGCCTAAGCCATTGCGGGCAAATGGGCAAGGTTACAGCTTGGCGACCTGCGCTCTGAACGCATCTTCCGCCCGCGCCCAGACGCCATGGTCGTCTTTATCAAATTGCAGCAGCACCGGCAGCAATTGAGCGGCATAGTCTTCGCTGGCTTCCATGGGCAGCAGCGACGGCAGATGGTCGATGGCGGTGACGTAGAGCGGCGGGCCACTGCCCTCGATCGTTATGACCGGCTCCGCAAACGTGGTAATGGCATCGTAGATCGGGATGGGGTTGTTCGGCCCACTTGGATCACAGCTTACATCGGACACAATGCTGAGCTTGCGGGTGGCGTCGTCCGGTGCGCTCGTGGGCACAAACACCGGCGTCGTTTCACTGCCCAGAACGCAATTGATGAAGACGTGATGGCCGAGAATTTCGGGGAACGGCCCACCGGCTTCGGTTTCAGCCATGTCCCAGCGCGTGGGTGACACACCCAATGCTTCGCACAAATCCGTGGCCCCTGTGCCACAGCGGCCCAGCGCGCCCATGACCAAAGCCGTGGGTGGCGCCAATCCGTCCAAGGCTTCCCGAACCCCTTCGACCAATGCGGCCTGATTTTCAGAGGGAGCCAGTGGCGGCAGCACTGGCATGTCGTCCCGCTGCAAACGTGCCCAAGCCATCAAGCCCAATGCGGCCCCGGCAAACCCAGCCCAATAGCCAAAAGCAGCCAAGCGACGGCCTTCATCATTGGTCAGATATTCCAGATCGAGCAGCCGCCCATTACCGCGCTCAAAGCGGGCCAGCAGATCCCGCCACCCCGCTTGCCCCTTGAAGGCATGGCCAAAATAGATGTGCGTGTGGGTCAGATTCACCGGGCCATCCGGCAGCTCCTTGATGCCCAGCACCACCGCATCGTCGGGGGAAAACACCCAGCCACCGGCGGGCACCATTTCGCAACCGACGGCGGCGTAGTCACCATTTGCAAAAGCCCTGTCGCCTGACAGTTCAACAGAAACCGTGTGGCCGCCATCGATCAATTGGCGGGCAGTTGCCGGCGTCACCGGAGCGCGTGCCTCTCCCGTCTTGGTTTCCGCTCGAACCCAGAAATGCGCCACGGCCCTAACCCACTGGCTCGGCAGGCACACCCTTGGTGGCCGCTGCACTGGCCGCATAGGACTTCTCAGTGGTGAAGTCCGGATCGTTCACCTCCGCTGCCTTCCGCGCCATGAGGCGCTTCTGATAGGTGCTTGCCACCACGTCCGAGACAATCAGCACCGCCACCACAAAGTAGAATGTGGACTTGGCCATCGCTTCAATTTTGTAGCCAAACAATTCCAGATGCGCGAGATGAGCGCCTTCGGAAACCAGCAGAATGCCAACGATGAACAGGATGAAGAGCCCCATCACCTCATACATGCGATTTTTCTTGAGAAACTCCGCCACATAATCGGCCAGCACCACCATCAAAATGCCTGACAAAACGATAGCCGTAGCCATGATGATGAAGGTCTGCGTGAGCGCGAGGGCGGACAGGATTGAGTCCACCGAGAAGATCAAATTCATTGAAATGATCCAGACCAGTGCCGTGGTGACAGAGCGCTTTGCCTGCGGTTTTGCGTCATGACCGATGTCATGCACCGCCAACAAATGCATGATCTCCTTGACCGCAGTGTAGATAATAAAGGCCCCGCCAACCAACGTGATAAAGGCCCGGAAATTGAATTCCGCCGTCGCGATGCCGGGGAAATCGAATTCAAAGAACACGGCTGTGAGCGTATTAATTGCGCTCATAATGACAAACAACAGAACGATACGCAGGCCAATGGCAATAATGATACCTGTACGGCGCACGAAGCGCTGCTTGTCCGGCTGGACGCGCTTACTTTCGATGGCGATATAAAGCAGGTTGTCAAAGCCAAGTACCGCCTGCAAAAGCAGCAGCATAATAAGCGTAAAAAGGTTCTGGAGAGTGAACAGGTCCGCCATGTTGCAGCCGCCTTCGGGTAGGTAACATTTGTTTGGTTTGTATGTCGCGCTTAGATCAGGAACTCAACTTTCATGACAAATACCCCCGAACAATCCGCAGATAACCCGATGCTTGAAGCGCTGGCGGCCCGTAAAACGGTCAAACTGTTTGCGCCGGCAGGTGTTACGCCATCTGGCACCCTGACCCGCGAGCGCATTGACGTGTGGATGGACGCGGCGGGCAATGCACCCTTCCACAAACCTTCTCATCCGGACCATGACAAAGCGCGCGGCGTGCGCGCCCGTGAGCCGTGGCGCGTGACGAAACTGGACGCCGCCGCCTGCCAGAAAATGATAGCGCAAATGCACGCCGATGGCCTTGAGGCCGACAAGCTAGTCTCCATGATAAATGGCGCAGAGGGCATGGCGATCGTCTCCTTCCTGCCCAACCCTCCGGAAACCGAACTTGGCCACAAGCAGGATTTCGAGCCGACGTTCGACAATATGGAAATCATCGCTGCGGCAGGTGCATTTTGCCAGTCCGTACTGCTGGCGGCCGAAAGCGATGGCTACAGCAGCTATTGGTCCAGCGGCGGCGACCTGCGCAAAGCCTGGGGGGCAGATTATCTGGGCCGTGGCAACGCAGAAGTTGTGATCGGCGCGCTGTTTTTCTTTCCGGCCCAAACGCCAGAAGGCGCCGAAGTCGGGTTTGGTTCCTTGGCCGACAAACGCTCATCAGTGTCCGATTGGTCCGTATGGCTGGACTAGGAGCTACGTTGAAATCCCTGATGCTGGGCGTTGTCGCGCTGTCCATGATTGGCACACCAGCCATGGCACAGGCATGCGCGCCATTGCGCGGGGTCAACTTGGCAGGCGCGGAGTTTGGCGAAGCATTGCCCGGCACGTTTGGCCGCGACTACACCTATCCAAGCACGGAAACGATAAAGCATTTTGCCGGGCTGGGGGCGGGCATTATCCGCCTGCCCTTCGCATGGCCGCGCCTTCAACGGCAATTGTACGCCCCGCTGGACCGCGAAGAACTCAAGCGCCTAAAGCAAACCGTGGCTGCGGTGCACGCCGAGGGCATGGTGCTTCTCCTCGACCCCCATGACTATGCCCGCTACAAAGGTCAGGTGGTGGGCAGCACCGCGGTACCCAATGCGGCATTCACCGACTTCTGGCGACGGCTGACGGTGGAGTTTGGCGGCGATGATCGCACCATATTGTCCCTGACCAACGAGCCCTACGACATGGATGCGCGCCAGTGGCTACGCGCCGCCAACGCGGCCATCGCAGCCATACGGCAGGCGGGCAGCCGCCAGCTCATTCTAGTGCCGGGTATTCACTATAGCGGGGCACATTCCTGGCAGAGCGACTGGCCCGGCGGCAACAATGGCCGCATCATGCGCGGCGTGGTCGATCCGGCGAACAATTTCGCCTATGATGTGCACCAATATCTCGATGAGGATTTTTCGGGGCGAAACCTGTCGTGCCCCCGTGCCAAGGATGCGCTTCGGGCGCTGCAGCAGATGACCAGATGGATGGAGCGCCACGACAAGCGGGCTTTTCTGGGTGAGTTCGGCGCGGCCAAAACGCCCAAATGTCTTGAGGGCCTGGCGAACATGGCCGCCTATCTGAACAGCCAACCCGAGCGTTGGATTGGCTGGACGGCATGGGCCGCGGGGGATTGGTGGCCTGAGAATGATCCGCTGAGCCTGCAGCCCTATTCGGACGGGCGCGAACAGGAACAAATGCTGGCCATCGCGCCCTATATGCGCTGCCCCGCACCAGCAGCCGGCAACAAAGCGGCATCAAAGGCAACCGGCCTGCCTATGGATTTGGGCTTTGACGCCCTGCGCCGCTGATCGCTGCCCATTTTCCGGGCGCAGTCCGCCACCCCCAGCATGGCCCACAGAATGGCCCCGGTTTTGATGGAAAATGCTGAGTTGGAAACGACCAGATTGAGGCACAGATAAATGCCGAAGGCGAAGCGGAAGCGCCACGCATCGAGGTTCGGCCCTGACGTGTAAACGAACACAGCCCAGACAAATATCATCCCCAAAAAGCCGATCTGGGTGAGGACGTAGGCATAACCGGAGTCCGCGACAAACAGCTCGTCCGACGAGATACCCAACACGTGGCGCCACGTCAGTGAGTCCAGGATTTGGGACGCCCAGAGAATGCGGCCCGAGAAATTATCATCCCACAGAATGGCAATGCTGGATTGGCCGTAGGCAAACAATGCACCCGTAATTGCGAACGGCAACACAAACAGCACGATGCGCGGTGCGAGCGGCGCGATCAGCAAAGCGCCACCCACGGCGATGGTGGCCATCATGCCGAAGCGCGCGTCCGACCCGATGATGCACAAGGCGGCCAGAGCAAACGGGATCCAGCGGTTTTTCATACCCGAACGGAAAGCCCCCCACATGAACAGGATAGCGCCGAAATTGCCCATGGAGACAGGTTCAAGGAACACGGACGAGACGCGGTGGTCGCCAACAAGGTCGGGGAAGAAATTACGGTCCCCATAGCGCGTACCGGAAGCAAATAGCCCGGTTTCGCGCACCAGATCGCTTACGTCTTCGGCATTCACCGTACCCCGGGCGATGTAATAGTTCAGCGGTCCAACATATTGAACGTACAGGTCCGTGAGCGCCCATTCAAAGAAACCAAATGCCACTACGAAACTGCCCAGCGCGATGACAAAACGATCCATGACCTCGATGTCACGCAGGTTGCGGCCCACAAAATAGAACGCAATTGGAATAAGGATGTCCCGCACGGCCTTTAGATCAATTCCCGGTCGAAGCATCATCAAAAGGAACATGTAGGACACGAAAACGCCGATCAGCATCGGGAGCGCAAGCCGGTTGTTCAGGCCCAAGCCCAAGGCCGCCGACAGCAACACAAGCTCGGAAAGGATCACCAGACCAGCATTCACCGGCAGGCCAAATGCAGTCATGCTGGCCAAAATGGTGTTGAAGGTCAGGGTGCCGCCAATCACCAGAAATGAAGAACGGACCCGCCAAATGGGGGCAGCATTCTGCGTTTTGCAGGTGGGCGCGCGCTCCACTTGTTCGGCATAATGGTTCCAGCCCAACAGGCTGGTATCGAAAGCCGCGTTAGAATGGTGGGAATGGGAGCCGGACTTCAAAGTGAGCCCCTAGAGCGGTATGCCGTGGGTAATCACCCCGGCCAGACGACCGCGCCATGGAGACAAGGCTTCGGTG
>JBCDIB010000147.1:0-6308 GCA_038749385.1 Pseudomonadota bacterium
CGCGCGTAATTGAAAGGCGAAAGATCGAGGGCACGATATTCGCCATATGTGAGCCATTCCGCTGTTCCTCGGCCCATAGCCGGGGATTGCTGCAAGCCGTGTCCGGAAAAGCCGTTGAGGAATATGAAGTTGGAGACCTCGGTGTGCGGACCCGTGATCGCATTGTGGTCAAAGATGTTCATCGAATAGTGCCCCGCCCATTCCGACTGCACCTTGATTGCCTCAAACTGCGGGATGCGGGTGGCCAGAATGGGCCATACGTGACTTTCCCAGATCGTATGATCCATGATGAAATCATCATGATCGACCGCCGGATCCACGTCTGAATGGGCCCCGCACTGGTAGGTACCGCCACCGTTTTCCCGCACATGCACGCCGGAAGGGTCAATGGTCAAAGGCAAATCCTGATCAAGGGCATGCTCGGCAGAGAAAATCCATGAAAACCGCTTGCGAGGCTCCACAGGAATTTCCAAACCCGCCATCTGCGCCACCTTTGCTGCGCGTGGACCGGCGGCATTCACGATTTGCCCGCAGGTTATGAGCTCACCCGATGCCAGCGTGACACTTTCCACTTTGTCTCCTGATCCATTGCGGCTGATGGCGACAACTTCATTTTCAACATATTCCACGCCGCGTTCGCGGGCCTGACGTCGCCACCAATCGAACATTGCCTGGGCATCGAAAAGACCTTCGTCTTTGAGGTTGATGGACCCGAGCACGATGTCGTCGACATTGTAGAACGGGTAACGCTGCTTGATCTCTTCAGCGGTCATGAGCTGCGTTTGCGCACCCGCATTGAGCTGCACCGCCTGGTTTTCCCGCAAAACGTCCGCAAAATCCTCATTGTCGGCAAAATACATGTAGCCAAAACTGCGGACTGAAAGCTGCGGGACTCGATCATCGCCGCCCATGTAAGCGCGGATATTGTTCACAAAATCGGCTGCGAACTGACTAATTCTCACATTGAGCTCTGCCGAAAACTGCTGGCGCATACAGGAGTTTGTGTGGGCGGTCGAGGATGTCTCATAGGTCATATCCCGATCCACGACCAAGACGGAGCCGTCAAAATCGTCATTATCGGTAAGAAACCATGCAGTGGATGAGCCCATGATGGCGCCACCTATTATGATGACGTCATAATAGGTTTTTTGCGGTGATTGCTTGTGTTTGGTCATCGCCCTTTTGTACTCCCGCCGCCCGTATCTTTTCAGGCGGGCTGTATGCGCTGACAATCATATTTTATCTTTTTCAGACGTTTGCCCGGCAATGCAACACAATAGCTACCGGGTCAGAGGCTACGGGGGTCAGAGGACGAGACCGCAGAAGTCAGGATTTGACAGCGCAAGTCATTTTTGGGGATCCGGCCGGCCCGTTTCTTTCGCTCAATATCGCCCACCAAAAGGGATACAGCCCCCAACCTTGGGCCCGCAACAGCCCCATGAACCCTTCAATGGGCAACACAGACGAGACCATTGGCTCAATTTGTACCGTTTAGCGGTTCTTTCTGTTGGAAATTACTGCCCGAAGCTTCTACTTCCACTCTCACCATATGAGAAAGCGACCACCAACCGCCAACATTCCACGTCCAAACCCTGGGATCTTGGCTACCAAATCACTCTGTACCCAATAGCCACTTATCGCTCATCGGGGGCTGCAAAACAGCTTGCTCTGCCGCAAGCGTCACAACAAAACAAAGGAGTATCTGATATTATGAAAATCGGGACCCCCAAAGAAACGTTTGCTGGCGAGAGCCGTGTCGCCATGACGCCGGACAGCGCATTGCAGCTTCAAAAGCTTGGCTACGAGTGTGCAATTGAAAAAGGAGCGGGCGTTGCGGCTGGTTTTTCTGATGAGGCTTACAAAAATGCCGGAGTCGAAATTGCTGCGACGGCCGCCACGCTTTGGAAAAACGCGGATATCATCGTCAAGGTTCGCCAACCAGATGACAAAGAGCTGAAGCGTCTCGCGAAGGGAAAAACGCTCATCTCCTTCTTCAATCCCGCGGGCAATGAAGAGGGTATGGAAGCTGCAAAGAGCAAGGGCGCGAACGTTATAGCCATGGAAATGGTGCCCCGTATTTCCCGCGCCCAGAAAATGGACGCCTTGTCGTCAATGGCCAACATTGCCGGTTATCGAGCCGTGATCGAGGCGGGCAACAATTTTGGACGTTTCTTCACCGGCCAGGTGACAGCCGCTGGCAAAGTACCGCCCGCGAAGGTGCTTGTTGTGGGGGCGGGCGTTGCCGGTCTTGCAGCCATCGGCACCTCAACATCCCTTGGCGCCATCACCTATGCCTTCGACGTGCGGCCGGAAGTGGCGGAGCAAGTTGAGTCCATGGGCGCGGAATTTGTGTATCTGGATTTTGAAGACTCAGCCCAGGACGGCGCCGCAACCGGTGGCTATGCCTCCGTTCAGTCCGAAGAGTTTCGCAATGCGCAATTGGCCAAGTTCCGTGAGCTTGCACCTGACATGGACATTGTGATCACCACCGCTTTGATCCCCAACCGCCCTGCCCCGAAACTTTGGCTGGCAGATATGATTGAAGCCATGAAGCCAGGCTCGGTGGTGGTGGACCTTGCCGCCGAACAGGGCGGCAATGCCGAGGGCACAGTCAAGGACGAGAAAGTGGTTACAAAGAGCGGCGTGACGATTGTTGGCTACACCGACTTCGCCAGCCGCATGGCCGCCCAGGCTTCCAGTCTGTACGCGAACAATATCCGTCACATGATGGCAGATTTGACACCTGACAAAGATGGTAAGGTCCAACACAATATGGAAGATGACGTGATCCGTGGGGCCACCGTCACCTTTGAAGGCGAGGTCACCTATCCCCCGCCGGCGCCGAAGGTTCAGGCTATCGCCGCGCAGCCAAAGAAAGAAGCGCCGAAGGAACTGACGCCGGAGGAAAAGCGGGCTGCGGAGACCGCGGCTTTCAAACAACAAACCAAAAATCAGGTGACGCTGTTGGCCATCGGCGCCGCGCTCATTCTGGCCGTTGGGCTGGTTGCTCCCGCAAGCTTTATGCAGCACTTCATCGTGTTCGTGCTTTCCGTGTTTATTGGTTTCCAAGTTATCTGGGGCGTGGCCCACAGCCTGCACACGCCGCTCATGGCGGTAACGAACGCCATTTCATCGATCATCATTCTGGGTGCCCTGGTGCAAATCGGGTCCAGTAGCTGGCTGGTGAGTATACTGGCAGCGCTGGCGGTCTTCATGACCGGCATCAATATTTTCGGTGGCTTCATGGTGACGCGCAGAATGCTCGCCATGTTCCAGAAATCTTAAGGAGACGAGGGAAATGGAACTCGGATTCACTACTGCGGCCTATGTCGTCGCTGCCGTTCTCTTCATCCTCTCCCTTGGTGGATTGTCCGGGCAGGAAAGCGCGAAGCGCGCCGTCTGGTATGGCATTGCCGGCATGGCTCTGGCCGTCGCCGCCACACTAATTGGCCCCGGCCAGGGTCTATGGTTGCTCTCGCTGGTTCTTATCGGCGCAGGTGGCCTGATCGGGATGCAACTGGCCAACCGTGTGCAGATGACGCAAATGCCGGAGCTTGTCGCCGCAATGCACTCGCTCGTGGGGCTTGCTGCGGTCTTCGTGGGCTACAACGCCCATCTGGAAATCGTGAGCGTTATGGCGGGTGTGGACTCGGACAGTCTTGGTACCTTTGGCCAATTGATTGCCAAGAAAACGCCAGTGGAAATCAACATTCTACGTGTTGAACTGTTCCTTGGCGTCTTTATCGGCGCGATCACCTTCACTGGATCCGTGATTGCCTACGGCAAGCTGGCAGGCAAAGTGAAAACAACCGCTGAGAAATTGCCCGGTGGCCACGGATTGAATATCGCAGCCGCTGCGCTGTCGTTCATAGGTCTCATCTGGTACTTCAATACCGGCGGTATTTTCCCGCTCATCATCATGACCCTGGCGGCCCTGTTCATCGGCTACCATCTGATCATGGGCATTGGTGGGGCGGATATGCCCGTTGTGGTGTCCATGCTCAATTCCTATTCGGGTTGGGCGGCAGCGGCCATCGGCTTCTCACTGGGCAATGATCTGCTAATCGTTGTCGGCGCCTTGGTGGGCTCCTCGGGGGCGATCCTAAGCTACATCATGTGCAAGGCGATGAACCGCTCGTTTGTTTCGGTTATTTTGGGCGGCTTTGGTGGCCCTGCCGGCGAACAGATGGCCGTCGAAGGCGAGCAAGTCGCCATCGATGTCGATGGCGTGGCAACAGCATTGAATGAAGCCGATAGTGTCATTCTGGTGCCAGGGTACGGCATGGCCGTGGCCCAGGCCCAATCCACCGTTGCCGAGCTGGTGCGCAAACTGCGCGCCAAAGGCAAGGATGTGCGCTTTGCCATTCACCCCGTTGCCGGTCGCCTGCCCGGCCACATGAATGTGCTGCTGGCTGAGGCTAAAGTGCCCTATGACATCGTTATGGAGATGGATGAGATAAATGACGATTTTCCGGACACGGATGTGGCCATCGTCATCGGCTCCAACGACATCGTGAACCCTGCGGCGCAGGATGATCCAAACTCCCCCATCGCTGGTATGCCGGTGCTGGAAGTCTGGAAAGCGAAGCAGGTTTTTGTGTCCAAGCGCGGCCAGGGCACCGGTTATTCCGGTATCGAAAATCCGCTCTTCTTCAAGGACAATACGCGCATGTTCTATGGTGATGCCAAGGCATCTTTGGACAGTCTGTTGCCAAAGGTCGACTGATCGGCGGTACAGGACAAATCTTCAAAAGCGCCCTCCGGGGCGCTTTTTTTATGGGCTCAATCGAGCTGTCGCAACGTGTGGACCAGCGCAGGCACCGACCATTAGAGCCACCATGAAATTGGCAAAACGAACGGTTGGAACCATCCCAGCGTGGGGGGCTTGATTTGGCGAAGCGGATGACCGCGAGACCCAATCTAAAAGGAGCCCCCAATGGATAGCCAAGCAAAATCCGTCGACATGCACATACCGGCCCAAAGCCAGGACGCTATGCCAGCCCATGAGTACAAGATGGATCCGGCGCCGGACTACACGCCGCGCTATCCTGGCAACGGCCGCATGAAGAACAAGGTTGTGCTGATCTCCGGCGGTGACAGCGGCATTGGTCGCGCAGTGTGCGTGCTGTTCGCCCGGGAGGGCGCGAAGCTTGCCATCGCATATCTCAATGAAGACAAGGACGCCGAGGAGACCAAGCGCCTGGTGGAGGAGGAAGGTGGCGAGGCGCTTCTCCTTCCCGGCGACATTGCGGACAAGGACCATTGCGAGAAGCTGGTTTCAGACACGGTAGAAGACTTTGGCAAGCTGGACTGCCTGATCAACAATGCTGCGCAACAATGGATGGATCAGGACCTCACCAAACTGTCTGAAGACACGCTGCGCCGGACATTTGACTCAAACGTCATGGGGTATTTTTTCCTGACGCAGGCGGCACTGCCGCATCTTGAGAAGGGCGCCACAATTATCAACACATCGTCGGTGAACGCGTTCGCCGGCATGGGTGCCTTGATCTCATATTCCACCACGCGCGGCGCCAGTTTGGCCTTCTCGCGTTCATTGGCATCCAATCTGGCCGACAAAGGCATTCGCGTGAACACGGTAGCTCCGGGGCCGATCTGGACCCCGTTTATCCCCGGCACCATGGCGGCTGAACAGGTTGAGGACTTCGGATCGGGCACACCAATGGGGCGGTGCGGACAGCCATGGGAGGTGGCGACCTGCTTCCTGTTCCTGGCATGCGATGAATCAAGCTACCTCACTGGCCAAACCCTGCACCCAAATGGCGGCATCATCGTAGGCAGCTAGGGCAGCTAGGCAAAGGCTCGCTTCCGCAACCGCAAGGCCGCCTGCTATGGGTCGGCCTTTTGGAGGCCAGGCACTGTCGCTGCCCGACGTACTGGAACCTCGGCACTGCGGACGGGTTGTTTCGCTATGAGCACATCGGTGCCCGCCACGGGCCTACAGGTGCACCCCGAAATTGGAAGGACATCAAAGATGCCAAACCAACCCAAGACCATAGTCATTGCCGGCGGCTCCGCCGGTGTTGGCCGCGCCACCGCAGAACATTTCGCACGAGACGGTCACAATCTGGTGCTCATCGCCCGTGGCAAAGAGCGGCTCGACAATGCGGAGCGCGACTTGACTGACTATGGGGTGAAAATACTCACTATCGGTGCCGACGTTGCGGACGCGCAGGCCATGACCGCCGCCCGTGATCAGATCGTTGACCGGTTTGGCGCAATCGACATCTGGATCAATTGCGCGATGGCTACTGTTTTCGGCCCCTTCAAAGATATAAGTGCCGCCG
>JBCDIB010000148.1:0-6307 GCA_038749385.1 Pseudomonadota bacterium
CTCTACGGCGTCATGAATAAGCGGCTTGCCGACCGGGACTATCTGGCAGGCGATTATTCCATCGCAGACATGGCCTGCATCGGCTGGGTGGTGCCCTATGAACGGCAGGGGCAGGACCTGAACGATTTCCCAAATCTCAAAGCATGGTTCGAGCGCGTGAAGGCGCGTCCGGCGGTGGAAAAAGGGCTGGCCCTGGGCAAGGAAGAGCGTGAGCAGATGAACCTCGCCACCGATAAGGATGCCCAGGCCATGTTGTTCGGCCAGAAGGCTAGGTAACCACTATTCCGGTCCGTGCTCGTTCGGGCCGGGGTCGCTCTTCTGAATGTTCCAGTAGATGAGCACCAGAACCCCGATTAGCGGGATGAGCAGGATGAGTTGCCACCAGCCTGATTTACCGATGTCGTGCAGTCTGCGCGCGCCTACTGCAAAGTTCGGAATGATCAATCCCAGTGTCAGCAATGAATTGATCGGGCTGACATCGTTGGTGGGAAAGAGAATTCCATCGAGCGTAGCTGTTGCGAGTCCTGAAATGAAGGCGAAGAGCGCAAACCACCAATATTCCCGCCTTCGCGCGCGACCGCTGAAATTGGCGTAATTATTGAAAACGTTCCGTACCGAGTCGCCGAAAGTGTAGGGATGATGCGCGGGCCATCCATCCTCTTCGGAACCGTAGGACCAATTTGGCTGCGGCATCGGCTGATCGCCTACTTGTGTTGAGGTATTTGCCTCCGCTCCATCCTCTTCCGGCAAGGGCGGTGGTGAACCATTCGCATCTGGCCGCAAACGCTGGGGCACCACTTCAATGGCGGGCTGCCAACCGGCCTGTCCGTCGCGCCACACTAGAGTTTCGGGCCGCACCGTGCCAGCCTGCATCAGCTGCGACAATTCCCCGTCCGGAACAGGCCCATGTTGCTCACCATCCTGCTCAAAATACCACATGCGTTTTCTCCAACTCGCGTTGCGCGCACGTGATCAGACCCAGGGCCACTAGGCAAGGACTAAACCTGATGGTCATGGCCTACCTATCCAGCGTGGCACACGCCGGGCATATTCGGCCCACTCCTGGCCGAAGCGAGCTGCCAGATGCTTCTCCTCTGGCTCAATGGATGCCTTGAACAAAATGATACCGAAAACCCCGGCAGCGAAAGCGCTCATCGCACCTGGGCGTAAAACGAAGATCCCGACCAGGATCATCGCATATCCCAGATAGATAGGATTTCGGCTGAAGGCGAAAGGACCGTTCGTGACAAGGCTGCTGGCGGCTCGATGGGGCAGCACGGTGGTCTTGCGCCGTAGGAGGTGCGCGGCGCTTACGGCATCGAACAGAAGGCCCATCCCAATTAGACCACCCCCGAGCCACGTCTGCCACGTCCCCAGCCAATTTGGTGGAGTTCCGAACCATGCGACGCTAGCGAAAATCAGCGCGAGAACCGGTGGCCAGGGAAAGCGCGAAGGCCGGTCGTAGTGCTCGTTCATCGCGAATGTCTCTTTGGCAGCGGGCCGACGGTGCGGTCGCCTTGATAGATGATAGACCGGTCCGGAATTGCGCCCCCGCGGTGCCATAGAATCTCTTCCCCCTCGGACAGCACTGTGTAGCAATCCCAGTTTTTGGCGGGCGGCCAAAGCGAGCAATATTGGTCGCCTTCAATCCGCCATGCACCCAAACTTGCAGGTCGCGAACCTGAATAATAACGCGTGGTGCCGTCAGCTGCGAAGTGCTGGCGCCAGGGTGTGCCAACGCCACCAGTTGCAATGGCGGTGTTGCCACTCAACGCTTCGGCAATCTGTGGACCGGACAGCCGGTCGCCAGCGAAGGCCGGGCTGCAAACGGCAAATAACAAAGCGGGGAGAGCTCGCATCATGGGCGAAGCTTAATCATGTGCAGCCTCCCGGCAAGTCGCACCCGCGCAACGGGGCCATGGAAAATGCGGCCATAAAAAAGCCCGGCGTGCGAACATGCCGGGCTTAACTTTTGACTTTCTTGCCTGGCTTACAGCCGGGACCATTTTTGCGTGCGGCAGAACACCTTTGCCACGCAACCCTTCATGGACAGGGAGCCGCCATTCACCTTGGCCGAGCCGCTATAGGTTTTGTCGTTAGTAGGGTCTGTAATACTGCCCTTATAGTTGGACCCCGAGCCGGACAGTTTGCCGATGCGCTTACCCGAATACTTGCCGCTGGTCAGCGTTACGCAGAAGGAGCCACCGCACTTGGCGATCTTGGCTTTCTCGCCAGATTGTGTGCGCCAATTGCCCTCAATGTCTGCAGCGAACGCAGTGCTGGACATGGCAGCCACAAGGCCGCCGACGAGGGCAGCGGTGGACGCTGCCTTTGCGAATTTTATCATGGAAAACCTCCCAAAATTCCGTTTACGTAAACGTTATAACAAGATTGTCGCAGCGCGGCCATAGGCAATTTTGAACAGCGGAGGGGAAAGGTCGGGCAGCTCTTATGTCTGTGGCAGTCTGAATGCTCCACCTAAATCAGAAGGTTTGCAGTCTGTGCTGAGCGGCTGAAATAACTCACGCTTTTGGAACTGCGAACGGCATTGTGCCGGCCACCAGAGCGGGCAAACGATCTCCCGTCTTTTTGTCCCGCAATGAATCAAAGTGAATCCAAACTGAATCAGCTTTTGAAGGCCCAAGGTCAATCCTACTGAAATCATTGAGAAAATTGCAGCTGCGTTCGTTAGTGCTGTCTTAAGTTCAAACTTTAGGAATATTTGAGTCACCTGCGATTAACCGCAGCTTTTAAGTCCACTTTTAGTCGAACTGCTCAGTCTGAGGTCATCGAAAAAGCGCAGGAAGCGCCGCCACAGGGAGAGAAAACATGGCCCGTTACGATATACACACCGACACCGTTGCCCAGATGGGCGGCACCGTGAATGCAGAAGTTTTGTTCCAGATGGGCATCCTCGCATCCACCGGCCGCAATGGAGAGGCCAACAACATCGAAGCGCACAAATGGTTCAACCTCGCTGCCCTCAAAGGCAAACACGAGGCCGCCGATTACCGCGCTGAGATTACCGCTGAGATGTCCCCCCAGGACGTTCGCGAGGCGCTGAAGTCAGCGCGCGAGTGGCTCAAGCTCCACTAATTTCGATCAGCCGACGGCAAATTCGAACAGGTGACCGGAGGCGCATTCCGCGCCCCGGCCAATGGCCTGCACCGCGCTGACCAGACGCCCCTGGCGGCCCAGCGCGTCGTCAGCCAAGGCGATCATCATTGGATTTGGCGTTGCAAATGGCGCGGCCGTGCGAAGGCGTTGCGAATGCTCGGCTTCGCTAATGTCGGGCGCCAGTGCACAGGCCAGTATCAAAGCGCCGGCCGTCGAACGGCTGACGCCGAACCAGCAGTGAACCAAGAGCGGTGCATCAAGCCGCCATTGCTGCGTTCCAAATTTCAAAAGCGCCTGCATGTCTTCGGCGCTTGGCGCGCGGTAGCCTTCGCGCGGTTCAGCCAGATCGTTAAACGACAGCGACAGTCGGTCCGAGGGTGCAATGCCCGGCGGGGCAGGGGGTGTCATATTGGCGCTTAGCAAGCTGACCATTTGAGTGACGCCCCGGCTGCTTACCGCGCCCTTTACCTCGTCCAGCGGGCAGACCAAAATAGGTGGAAGGCCGCTCATATTGCTGCATTTAACACTGTAAACCGCGCCAGGAACCGAGCTTCCGCTTCGCCCGCCGGAATGCAGTCGAGGGCTAGACCCGAGCCATCCAGCTTGCTTGGCTTGCCGAACAATTTCGCGCCCTCAGTCTTGCTGAACCCTGCCAGTTCCGTGGCCTCGAAGTAGGCACATATCAGATCGGCCCTTTTGACTTTTTTCTTTAGCGGAAGAGGTACAATGCCTGGAAGCTGGAAGCGAAGGTTGATCGCCGTTTCAAGCCGCCCCTCAACATCGCGATAGCTGCCCCCCATGACCGATTTGAACGGTGAGATCATATCACCGATCACATATTCAGGCGCGTCGTGCAGCAGGGCGTAGAGCCGGTGTTCCGGCGGCGCTTCGGGGTAGAGGGTCGAGAATATCTGCTCCACGGCGATAGAATGTTGAGCAACGGAAAACGCGTGTGCACCGATGGTTTGCCCGTTCCAGCGGGCAACGCGTGCCAGACCGTGGGCAATGTCGGCGATTTCCACATCTAATGGTGATGGCTCAAGCAAATCCAACCGCCGCCCGGACAGCATGCGTTGCCATGCGCGGGGCGGCGCGCCTTCGCGATCAGCCATCGTCAGGCGCGCCGAGCGAGAAGCTTGCAAACGCGGGAACCGACAACGTCGCTATGCCGCCCTCCACTTCAACATAGGGCCCGGAGAGTTTGTCGACGCGCACCAGCGCAAGCCCGCTATGGCCGGCAGACGAACCCAGAGTGCCCACCGACTTTCCATCCAACGTCACATCCACTCCCCGCTCCGGCAGAGCTTTGTCGGCGACCATGCACACGAAGCGTTTGCGGGCTGTCGAGCGATGCTCCACCCGGCTCACGACTTCTTGGCCAACATAACAGCCTTTTCTGAAGTCGATCCCGTGGGTCAAATCCAGCAAGGCCTCGTGGGCGAAAACCGTTTGGCCATCATAATCCATACCCATTTCAGGGACGCCAGCGGATATGCGGCGCAGATGATAGCTTTGCTCGTCGGTCAAGCCGTCTGGCAAAGTATCGACATAGGCTCGGTGGCCCATGCCCCGAGCACGTTCATCTTCAAGGCAGCCGTCAAACGGTTCCGCCGAGGTCAACACATGCAGGTCTCTTGGCTCCAACACCACATCCGAGCGCAGGCGGTACAGTGTGAGGCGCTTCATCAGACCGTCACGATCATCGGCTTGGCAGTCGATCAGAAAACCGGCTTCAAATCGGCTTATGAGAAATTGAAACAATACCTTGCCTTGGGGTGTCAGCAGGGCGCAGTCGCGCACAATGCCTTCCGACAAGGTCTCCACATTGGCGGTGATAACGCGCTGTAAAAGTTCTGCAGCGTCGGCGCCAGAGACGACGATAACGGCGCGGGATGACAGGTGTTCAATGGTCATGAATAGTGACTCAGCGTTGGGGTGCGCCCCCTATATGGCGGTCTAGTCGCCAGAGATAAAGAAGCGCCAGCGACCATCTGGTGCAATGCCCAGGCGGTAGAACGTATAGCTGTCATTAATGCGCATTTCTTCCAGGTCGAACCAGGTTACGACCTGCAGCAATTCCACCACCTCCGGCGGCGTTAGCCCGCTGGGGCTACGTGCCCAAAACCATGGCCAGACATAGGTTGCATCAGAAGTGCCGGGGGCAAAGAGCACTGGATCGGTTTCCAGAATGTCGATCATTATAGCCAGCGCTTCAACGCTGCTGGGGTCTTGGGCGGCTTGTTCAATATAGTCGAGGGCATCCCCCGCCGGTTCATCATCGTCGCCCGATGCTTCGCCTGTGAAAATAGTTAGCTGCGTGCCGCCTTCACCGGGGTCCGCCAGCCGCGCCAGTTTGCGGATGTCGCCGGTGCGGGCGGCCTGCAAAAGCCGCGCGCGCATGTCCGCCACAGCATCCGGCAGGCTCGCGGGGTCTGTGATGCGCTGAGCAGGGCTGTCGGCCAAACCATCATCGACAATTTCGTCCTGTTGTGAGCCAGGATTTGTGTTGAACGGATCTGTGGGCCGGGGAGGGTCAATATTGAAACCCTGCGGATTTGGATCGACACGCAGCACAGGCCCCTCCTGTGCACAGGCGATGGCGATCATGCAAAGATAGATGGCAGCTGATGCAAAGAAGCGGCGCATAGGCAAATTCTACACCGAGCCAGTGGCAATGCGTAGTGATTTAGTGCAGCGCCCGGTCGGCTTGCAATTTGCCATTTTCAAATAGACCTGGGATTTCGTCTGCCAGTTCACGTGCTGTCGCTTCCCCGCATTCCGCCAGGGCCCGGCGAAGAGCCATCAATATAGCAGAGCGGGCGATGATTTCCGTTTCGATGCCCTCGCTCGCCGCATCAACCCAGCTTTCAAGCAGAAATTCCTCGGCCACATTGTGCTTTTCAAGATCAATCATATCGTCAAGATCCTGCAGGCTTTCGACCGATTTCATGCGTCTTCTCCGAGGCCCATAAACGTTTCGAGGCATTATCCTCATCGGGCCGGTGGCCAGTGATAGCACCCACAGACAGCGCTGTAAGAGGAATCGGCCTTTCCCACCGCCAACCCTTGCAAATTGGTTAACAGGGCGGACCAATTGCCATCAGTTTCCGTAACGGTTCACAATACCTTCTGACAGAGACCGTCCCTCGCGCAGATAGCGCCGTGTAGCCTGCATGGCTTGGGGAGTGCA
>JBCDIB010000149.1:0-6273 GCA_038749385.1 Pseudomonadota bacterium
CTTCATGCGGCGGGCTGGGAATCTGTTTATCTGGACCAGCCCTTGATTGCGGGTCTTCAGCCGGAAACATTTGCCAGCTTTATCGGGCAGCGCACCCGCTGGTGCCAAGGCATGTTGCAGATTTTCCTGCTTGAGCGCCCGCTCTTCAAGCGGGGGCTGACCCTTGGCCAGCGGATTGGCTACACGGCCAGTGGTCTGTTTTGGCTGTTTCCCTTTGCGCGCCTGACCTTCATGCTCGCGCCGGTGCTGTACATCATGTTTGGCCTCGAGATTTTCGAAGCTAATCTGCAAGAGTTTCTGGCGTTTACGACCGTTTTCATGGTCGCCAACGTGATCCTGCAGAACCATTTGTACGGAACACTGCGTTGGCCTTGGATCTCGGAAATTTACGAGTACATCCAGTCGATCCATCTGCTTGGTGCCATCGGTTCGGTGGTGTTGCGGCCCAAGGCACCCAGCTTCCACGTTACCGATAAAGGCTTGAGCGTCGATAAGGAGCATCTGTCCGAGCTTGCCTGGCCATTCATCGCCTTCTTCGGTTTGATTGCTGTCACCACCGGATTTGCATATTGGCGTCTGTTTTTTGGCAGCGCTGTGGACGAATTGCTGGCCGTGGTGGCGGTTTGGGCAACGTTCAACCTGGTGATCGCAGGGGTTGCGCTTGGCGTCGTTGTTGAGCGCCCGGAGCTCCGCAGTGGTTACCGCCTGCCGGCCCAACGCGCTGCGCTGCTGCAAATTGATGGCCAAAAGGCAAAGGCTGAAATCGAGGATTGCGGTCCGGGCGGCTTGTCAGTCCGCGTGCCGGAAGTGACCGGTGACACCATGCCTCAAAAGGGCGATGTGCTGCCCGTTGCTTTTGCCCTGCATCGCAAAGATCCTTCAGCAGGATCACTAAAATTGCGCCTGACGAACGTCGAAATGAATGCCGGTGGCCTGCTGCTGGCCGGTCAGTTCCAAGATTTGCAGCCCGTTGACTATCTGGCCATTGCCGATCTCATGTATCCCACCGCCGCGCGGTTTAACGCGATGCGCGATGCCCGCCGTGCAGGCCGGTCCATCACCATTGGGTCCGCTACCATCGTTCAATGGTTCTTCCTGCACCAGTGGCGTGTCGTGCGTGCTGTGACCGCTTGGCGACCCGCACCCAAAAAGGCGCAACCCACGTTTCTGCGCCCCGATATGGAAGCATCGCGAACAGACCTGTGTGCTGATGACTTCGGCCCGTTGGCTACGGAGCTGTCCAATGGGTGATGAGCGTCATTGTACCTTGCTGGCCACCACAAAGGCTATTCTTTTGGCTGGCTGTGTTCTGATGCCGCCGCTCGGCTTTGCCACGGCTGTGCATGCCGATGAAGTCGTGGCTGATGACAATCTGGCCTTCATTTCTACGTTGGGACGAGGGGCGGAAACCAGCGCCGGGCGTGGCGATCAGAACATCGACCCAACCGTTGTTAGCTCGATCGTGCCCGCTGCCATCGGGAATTTTCGCGCTTTGGGTTTCCATGCCGATGGACATCGGCTTTCGGGCGAAACAGATAGTCGGCAATGGACGCTGCATGTAACGCCGCAAGACGCCGCCCGTGAGACCAGCTTCAAACTGACATTTCTCAATTCAATCGCGGTGATGCCGGAGCGGTCCAGCCTGCGCGTTGCCATCAACGGACGGGACATTGGGTCTGGCGCCATCCGCCATGCAGACGGCTATGGCGAGTTGAGTTTTGCAGTTCCCAGCGATGTGCTGCGCGCCGGGGCCAATTTGGTCAGCGTCACGGCCAGCCAGCGCCACCGCATCAAATGCACTGTGGCGAGCGTCTATGAGCTCTGGACTGACCTTGACCTTGCCCGGAGCGGCTTTGAGCGAGCCGCTGCTACGCAATTACCGGTCACTGCCAACCGGGCAGGCGACCTGTCCAGGCTAATGGGCCTTCCGACAACCGGCGATGGTTCGCTGCCGATCGACATCTACACCCCGTCGGGTGCTTTGATTTCCGAGCAATCCTTCGCCAAGCTTCAGGCGCTGCTGGCGCAAACGGTACTTGCTGGCAATTATCGCAAGCCCGATGTGCGGTTTGCCGATGCCTCAAGTGCCGCGGCACCCGACGGCAGGGTTGAGGGGTTCGGGGTCTTCATCGGATCGAATGAGGATTATGCCCAAGCGTTTCCAAAGAGTGCTTTGCCAGAGGCGCGGCGACCGTCGGTGATGACCATTGCGGGCACTCAGCGGCCGGTGCTGTTTTTGCCGTCTCAGGCCGCCGGGTTGGTCTCCGTCGCGAACCGCGGCCAGATCGAGTCTGTGCAGACCCACCTTGCACGGCCAGCGGTTACCAGCCACAGCAGCTTCACATGGGCGCAAGCGGGGCAGAGCTCTCAATCTTTCAACGGGCGTCACATGAAATCGCGCGTCATTTTTGATATGCCGCTGGATTTCTATGCCGCTGATTATGGTGTCGCGACCCTGTCGGTAAACGCCGCCCATGCCGGTGGTCTGTCCCCCGACGCTCAATTGCGCGTGCACGTGAATGGTAGCAACGTCGCGTCCTTGAAGCTGGCATCTTCTCGCCCGAAGAAACTGCGAGAAAAAGAGGTTGAGCTTCCGCTTCGGTTCTTCCGTCCGGGCGAAAATGTGGTGGAGCTTGAAGCGGTGTTGGCCGCGCCGCAGGATGATCTGTGCGACCCGCGCCAGCGCGTTAAACCACCCATGCGCTTTGCTTTGTCGGACGCTACTTCTCTGCGGTTTGACCGCCTGGCCAGCGCAAAAACGCTTCCAAACCTGAACCTGACACTGCAAACCGGGTTCCCCTACAATGAGCGGACATTGGACGCTGCGCCGGTGGCCCTTGTCGTGCCGGACCCGACTGCGCGGTCGCTCACGTCGGCGCTGTCCACCGCCCTTTATCTCACCAGCCAGGCCGGTGCGGTGTTACCCTTCAATCCGCACTTTGGCCTGCCTGAGCAATCTATGACCAATGCCGTGATCGTGGCAGAGCGTGTATCGCTCCCGGCTCAACTCAACGCACTTTTGCCGGCCCATGCCGACGGTTCCGCCCCCAGGGCGGCTGCGAATTTCAATGCCTTTGCCCTGCCATCTGGCCCCGCAACATCCGCTCAATCGGGCGCTTCCGGGTTGACCGATCTACCAGAGTTGAACGTCACCTTTCAACCGCTTCAGGGCGCGCAGACACCCACTGCTTCCTCATTGCTTGAAGCGATTGTTGGTGACGCTTTGGACAGTGAGACCGTTGATGCGGGGAGGGGCTTCTCGTCAGCTATAGGCTCCTTGTGGGAGCCGCAAAGCGCTGACACAGTCTTGCCGAGCAAACTCACTGTGGGCCGCCAACATCTGTCCATCCGTCAAATAGCAGCGCCAAACGGTAAGCCGGGTGCATGGACAATTGTGTCCGCGGACAATGGCCAACAGCTCGCCAAAGGTGTTCCGGGCGTTTTTGAAGCCGTGCGCAGTAATAAATTGCTGGGTGCCACCGGCGTGGGCGCTGTTGCCTACGACAATATAGACCGCACGGTTACGGCCTCCATAGCGCCTGCCACGACTCGCTTGACGAGTGCAGTTTTCTCGCCACGCAATGAAGCGCTTTTGCTTGCCGGTTGGCTGTCGCGCCATCCCTTGTTCTACGCCTTTGGCCTGGTCGCGCTGATGATGGTTTTCGGTGCGCTGACCCATTTGATCGTGCGCGCCTCTGGCCGGTCGGAAGTCAGCGCGGACAATAATTCTGAACAGGAAATCTCATGAGCGCTCGCACAATGAAGACACGCATAGCGCTTATGAGCCTGGGCACCGGGTTGGCGCTCATACCTTCACTTGTCCCGGTCCAAGCCCAAAATCAGGCCGTGACGAGTGCCGCGTCCGCCATGCCCGCACCCCTGCCAGCGGCGCAGAGTAATGTGCAGGCAAGCGCACCGGATTTGTCCGCGCTGCGCTATTATGCAAACCGGGGCGAGGCGCAAAATTATGCGCTGGAGGTGGCACGCCTGCGCGTCTTCCATCCCGGTTGGATGCCGCCCGCGTCTCCCGACATGTTGCTGCAATCGAGCGATGAAAATGATCTTTGGGCGCTTTACGGCAATGATGACTTGGACGGTATCGAGCAGGCCCTGCGTGCCCGCAAGGCACGCCAGCCGGGGTGGCAGCCAAGCGCTGAATTGCGCGAAAAAGTGGCCAACAAAGCCGCACGTTTCCGGCTGATCGCGGCTGATGAGGCCGACCGCTGGTCTGATGTACTGAGCCTGTCACGCACGCTGACCGGAAAGGCTCTGGGCAGTGATATTGATCTTCGCTGGCGCGTTGCCCGGGCGCAGGCGCTCACCGGACAAAGCGGCGATGCGCTGGACACTTACGCGGCTATTGTCACGGATTTCACCGAGCCACGCCTGCAACATGCCACACTCGCTAAGGCCATTGCCATCATGGGGGCCATGCCTCTGGCGGATATTATCCGCGATGCCGAGCTGCCGATCGAGCAAGGCGTACGTGGTCATTATCGGACCGAGCTCACGCGTCAGCAATTGGTAGCAACAGCCGGTGGGGCCCTCTCTCGTGAGTTGCTGCAGGCAGATGTTGCTCACTTTGAAGCCCGCGTGAAAAGCGACCAAACCCAAACCGACGATAAATTGGCCGCCGATGATGCAGCTCTTCTGGGATGGTATTACACAGCAAAATCTCAGCCCGAGGCGGCGCGCGGATGGTTCGATCTATCCATCGCTCGCGGCAAGGACGATCTGAAGACCACCGAGGGGCTTATCCTTGCACTGGTATCCATGGAGCCGGAAGTGCGCCTCGATGATGGGCAGGCACCACGCGATGCGGCCCTCAAGCTTGTGCGTCCGCTTTGGTCGAAGACAGACGATCTGGGTCGCCGTTTCATCGATCTGGTGAGCGATGATTTATACAGCGAACCGCCCAAAGTGGTGGATGCGGATCTGCTGCAAATGGTGAGCAAGGCAACGCTGAAACTTTCATCCCCCGAAGGGGCTGAGGCGCTCGCATGGTATGCCTATAATGTGCGCCAGTACGATGCCGGTCACGTTTGGTTTGACAAAGCTCTTAGCTGGGAAGAAAGCGAAAGCCGGTTGCTCGGCCAGCTATTGTCCCACCTGGCCAAGGGTGATGAAACGCCTGCCATCGCGATTGCCGAACGACATGGCGCAAAATACTCAAGCCTGAACCGCGCTCTTGAAAAGCATGAGCTGGCCAAGCGGCAGGCGGTAAAAGATCAGCGCGCCACAGGTTCGATCAGATCCGCTGTGCGTCCTGCACGGATTTCCAAGAGCCAGCGCGTGAGCCCTATCGTCGCCGCCCACAAGCGAGGTGACCATGCCACGTGCTTGCGGCTCATAGAGGCGCGCAAAAACCACGGTGCGGATGTGATGCAGATGAAAGGCTGGTGCCTGATGATGGCCGGCCGTCCTTCGGAGGCCGCAAGTGCATTCGAGCAGGCTCAACGTCTGAAAGGTGGCCGTAACCGCCGCGACTCGGCCTATGGGATTGCCCTGGCCGCTTTACGTGCCGGCCACACGGAACAAGCGCTTTTGGCCGCCCGTGGCGAGGGGCTCACCGACCAGCAAAGACGCACCATTTCTCTTGAAGCACTCACTCAGCGCGCCCGTGCCGCCTTTAACCGTCGTGACTATGCGGCCTCGCTCTACTCTCTTAATTTACGTCGCCAGCTTGCGGCCGAGCCGCGTGACCTGGGGATGCTGCGCGGCTGGTCGCACTATCATTTGGGCCGCAGACAGGACGCGAAAGCCGTCTTCGCTCGCCTCGACCAACACTTGTCCACGCGCGATACGCGCCGCGCCCTCGCACAGTTCCGGTGATCCATGACTGACGTTCTCAAACGCAAAAAAGCCACCCGCAATTCGGCAATCGTGCTGCCGCTTTTGGCGCTGCTGGGAGCCTGCACCAATAGCGGTGGCATCGATGATGCTTTCACAACGGCCTCTATCGGGCGGCTAAACATAGAAGCGCCGGGGCCGCACATTTCCAACTACAGTATTGCCCGGTCTGCGCCCGTGTCTGAGGCTTTGGTGAAACCAGCTGCCTTTGGCGCCAAGATTGTGCAGGTCTCGCAGACCCGTTTTAGCAACGGGCTTTCGCAAAAGATCGTGCTGGAAGGCAAGCCAGGCCAGAGTGGCGAAAACTGGATGCGCGTTTCCATATCCGATGGCCGTAAAACAGGTGGTCGTCCCGATGTGCTTATCGTCGACAAACCGACTTCTCGGTCCGTGGCCAAACAATTGCGGGCACATTTCCCGCGC
>JBCDIB010000150.1:0-6262 GCA_038749385.1 Pseudomonadota bacterium
TCGCCAGTTGAAACATGGTGGGAGACTGAAGCAGGGATGGATCACGCTCGTCAGGCGTTTTCGTGCGTTCATCAAGCCGGCTGATAAGCGCTTGGGTGGTGGCAAGATTACCCGCACCCAGCAGCGCCACGGCACGTTCACCGGGCACATGCCACGTGGTGAGCTTTTTGTATGTTGAGATGTTGTCGACGCCCGCATTGGTGCGGGTGTCGGACATCAAAACAAGCCCGTGGTTCAGGCGCAACCCGACGCAATATGTCATATCGATAAACCGTATGTGGCCCGCAAACACCCGAAACTGGCGCGCGGCAAAATTCGTTTAGCCGGACTATTGCTGAACTTGAATGGCCACTTCCAGCTTTTCCCCGCCATGGTCGCCAAAGCTGATGCCCGACACGGGGGCAGCGTCCCTATAGTCCCGCCCCGTGGCAACGCGCACATATCGCTCATCCGGCGAGATGCCGTTGGAAATGTCGAAGCCGACCCAGCCTATCCCACCAATGTAGGCCTCCGCCCAGGCGTGGGCAGCATCGTGCACCGCATCTTCTTCGGCTTTGAGATAACCCGAGACATAACGCGCCGGCAGACCAAGGGTTCGCGCCGCCGCACAAAAAATATGAGCGTGGTCCTGGCAGACGCCTCGGCCTTCACGCAAGGCGTCTTCGCCGGTGGTGGTGACGTTAGTTTCCCCCACCGTCCAGGCAACAGCCTCGAGCACGCGGGCGGACAATATGTGCATCCGCTCAAGCTCATCGGGGTTATCGGCATTCATGCCCTTGGCCAATTGACGGGTCAGATTGCCCGCCCGGGTGAGCGGCGTGCCCTCCGCAAAATACCAAATTGGTGCAAAACCTGAATGCTCGCCTATGACGCCATTGGTGTCGCTGGTGCGCACCTTGCCTTCGCTGATAATGGAAATCTCAGACGTCTTATCGGCCACGGAGATCATAGTTACATGATTGTTGTGGTGGTCGTGGAAGGTCAGCTCTTCCTTTGCACCGATCACCCGAGTGTTCCACTCGATCACCTCCTGCTCGGCGCGGGTTTTGGGCAACAGCCGCAACTGCTGCAGGCCGTAACTCACCGGCCTATCATAGGTGTAAGTGGTGCGGTGGGTAATGTTCAGCAGCATGATGCGTCGCCCTCAACCAAGGAACCGGTAATCGGTTTCAATTTGCGCGCCCAACGTTTGCAGGTCCGCAATGAAAGTGATGATGGTTTCGTGGAGACCGTGGTCGAACACATCATCCACTGACCCGTCGCGCAACCGCGCTGTCAGCGAATCCGCCAGGTCGTGGCTTGTGTGGCGCACTTCATAATCACGCTCCAAATAGCCCAGATTATCGGCGATCTTACCGGTGCAAAACAGGATCGAGCGCGGCATGCGCGGGTCCATCATCAGAAACTCGACGATGGAGCGGGGCGTTGCGGCCCCCTTATGCAGCCAGCGAAACGCCCGCTGCCCGCCCACCGAGCGCAAAATGGTCTCCCACTGGGCATTGTCGAGGTTGGAGCCAACGTGGCGCACCGTGGGCAGCAGGATGTAATATTTCACGTCCAGAATGCGCGCCGTATTGTCGGCGCGCTCCAGAAAAGTGCCGACGCGGGCAAAATCATAAACATCATTACGCAACATGGTGCCGTGCAGCGCCCCACGCACAAGCGCGCTTTGCTGGCGGATAAGGCCCAGTACTTCCGGCAAGTCCCGGTCCCGCACGGGCCGGGCCAAGGCTTCGGTCAGGCGCATCCAGCATTCATTGATGGCTTCCCACACTTCACGGGTTATGGCGGTGCGCACCAGACGACCATTGTCCCGTGCGGCTTTCGTCATGCTGACAACCGAGGATGGATTGGCTTTGTCCCGCAACAAATAGTCCACCACGTTCGCGCCGTTCACCTGCTCATGGCGTTCGTGGAAGGCGTCGAAAACGCAGGCGGTCTTCAGCACTGAGCTCCACTCGTCTTCGGCCTGATCGGGCCGGGTGAGTGCTATCCGAAAGCCAGCCTCCACCAGACGCGCGGTGTTTTCAGAGCGTTCGAGATAGCGGAACATCCAGAAGACGCCGCCTGCGGTTTTGCCCAGCATGCCCTAGTCCTCCAACACCCTAATCTTCCAGAACCCAAGTGTCTTTCGTGCCACCGCCCTGGCTCGAGTTCACCACCAGCGACCCCTTCTTCAACGCCACGCGGGTCAACCCGCCCGGTGTGATGTCGATACGGTTCGGTGACACCAGACAGAATGGCCGCAAATCCACATGGCGCGGCGACAGGCCGGCATTGGTCAGGATCGGCACCGTGGACAGCGCCAGCGTAGGCTGGGCGATGTAATTGGACGGCCGCGCCTCAAGTTTTTTGCGGAAGTCGGCGATCTCGCGTTTGGACGCGGCAGGGCCCACCAGCATGCCATATCCACCGGAGCCGTGGACTTCCTTGACCACCAGATCTTCGAGATTGTCCAGCACATAAGCCAAGGCATCCGCCTCGCCGCAACGAAACGTCTGAACGTTCTGCAGGCTGGGGCGCTCGCCGGTGTAGAAGCTCACAATATCCGGCATGTAGCTGTAAATTGCCTTATCGTCAGCGATGCCCGTGCCCGGCGCGTTGGCAATCGTAATGCCCCCCGCGCGGTACACATCCATGATGCCCGGCACCCCCAGCAATGAGGATGGATCGAAATTCAAAGGGTCCAGATAATCATCATCGACCCGGCGGTAGATCACATCGATGGGTGTGTAACCCTGGGTCGTGCGCATGGCGATGCGGCCGTCCATGACCCGTAGATCATGGCCTTCCACCAGCTCCGCGCCCATCTGATCCGCAAGAAACGAATGTTCGAAATAGGCTGAGTTGTGAATGCCTGGGGTCAACACCGCAACCACCGGCTTGGCTGCGGCACACTCCGGGGCGCTGGCCTCCAGCGAACGACGCAGGCTCGCAGGATAATCGCTCACCGGCCGCACGCGGTTTGCACTGAACAGCTCGGGGAACATGTGCAGCATGGTCTCGCGGTTTTCGAGCATATAGCTGACGCCCGATGGCGTGCGGGCATTGTCTTCCAGAACAAAAAACTCGTCCGGCCCGGTGCGCACGAGGTCTGTGCCCACAATATGTGTGTAGACACCCCCCGGTGGGGTCACGCCCAGCATTTGCGGCAAAAAAGCTTCATTGCGAGCGATCAGCTCCCGGGGAATGATACCGGCACGCAAAATTTCCTGTCGGTGGTAGATGTCGTGCAGAAACGCATTGATGGCTGTCACGCGCTGCTCAATGCCCCGGGACAGCTTGCTCCATTCACGCGCCGAGATGATACGCGGCACAATATCGAAGGGGATCAGGCGTTCATCCGCTTCCTGCTGGCCATAAACGTTGAAAGTGATGCCCGTCCGGCGGAAGAAATTCTCCGCATCCGCAGACTTCCGTTTCAGCCGTCGAATGTCATCCCCGGAGAACCAGTCGTGAAATTGCTCATAGGGTGCGCGGGGTGAATCTGTGTCTTCAAACAGTTCATCGAAAAAATTCGGCAACTCTGACATTGGGTTAGCCTAAGCGGACGCCGCAAACATGCAACCCCTGCACACGCATGCCTCCCGGCGGGGCAGCCGGTGTTTAATCAGACTGCAAGCCCGCAAGAGGAAAAGGCTTCGTCAATCGCGGCTCTCTCTTCATCGGTCAGCTCCAGCACCGGCCTGCGCACGGCGCCGCCTGTCTGGCCCAAAAGGGTCTGCCAATACTTGCTGTGGGCATGTGGCTTGCCTCCGGGTTTGGTGGCGGCAAACGCCTCGCGCACCGGATTAAGGCTGTCACGAACCTTTCGAGCCGCTGCAAAGTCTCCTGCGAAGGCCAGCTGAGTGTACTCATTCATCCTCTGGTCAGCCTTGGACTGCAGCAGATAGGGGGGCGACGAACACAAATAGAGCTTCCAACCCAACTCCTCGATATTGTCCAACCACGCACCTTCCGATGCTGTGGAAACGTGGATCTTGTCCCCCACCATTTGGGTCAACCGGACATACAAGTCGCGCGGAACGGAGTATTTGATGGCCACGATGTTGGGCAGGTCTGCGATCCGCGCGCACAGTTCGGGGCTCATCAGATAACCACTGTCCGGATGGCTCCACATCGCGATGCCAATATCCAGCCGCTCACACAGCGCCTTATAGTATTGGAATACCGTCTCATCGGGGTCGGTATTGAAGTTCAGGACCGGCGCATGAACCACCACATAATCTGCGCCGCAATTCTGGGCGTGAAGCGCCAGTTCCAGCACGGTGTCAAAGTTCTGGTCCGAAGCAGACATAATGGTGCCGGCCCCACCTCCTTCCCCCATCGCACATTCATCCACCGCGATTTCGAAATTGCGTTTGCGCTCTTCCAAGGACATGGAGAAAAACTCTCCCTGTTTGCCCGCAATGAACAGGCCGGCAATACCGAGATCATCCACCCAATGACGGATGTTTGCCCGTAGGCCTGCTTCGTCGAAAGCCCCGTCTGGCTTGAACGGATTGAGCGCGGCGGCCCAAATGCCACGCATGTTTTCGCGGGCGTAATCCTTGGCGTCTAAGCGACTATATTTCATGGCTTGGGCCCTCCTTCGGCATCTTTAATCGCCTGCCACACCCGATGGGGCGTCAGCGGCATTTCAAGGTCGGTGACGCCCAATGGCCACAGCGCGTCGAGCACCGCGTTCACAATGACAATTGGCGCACCGATGGTGCCCGCCTCGCCAATACCCTTGGCACCAAGTGCGTTGGTGGGGCTGGGTGTCTCCATCGTCTGCAGTCGCAATGGCGGCATATCGTCAGCGCGGGGCAGGGCGTAATCCATCAGCGATCCGGTGAGCAATTGTCCCTGATCGTCATAGACCATCCGCTCCATCAGCGCTTCACCAAGCCCTTGGGCAAACCCGCCTCGCACTTGGCCTTCAGCGAAAGCCGGATTGATGATGCGCCCGGCATCATCGATGGAAAAAGCGTCAAGGATATCCACTTCACCCGTGTCGCGATTCACCTGCACATCGGCAAAATATCCGCCATAACCCCAGGCCTGACCCTTGTTTTCGTAGCGGACTTCTGCGGTTAGCGGCAATTTTTCGCCGGCACCAAGCCGATCATTCAGCTCCTCGCATGCAGTCAAAACGGCGCTGCCGCCAATAGCCGTGCTGCGGCTGGCAAGGGCGCCAATGCCAGTCGGGCAAGACTGTGTGTCCCCGCATTGAACATCAATCCTGTCCATTGGCACCCCCAAGGCGTCGGCGGCAATTTGCGCAAAAGCGGTCTCCCGCGCCTGACCCTGACCTGAACCGCCCGTGGCGACCAGAACGGCTCCGTCTGCCTGCATGGTCACCCGTGCAGATTCCCAACCCTCTCCCGACGGTTCGAGATAAAATCCCACGCCGACACCGCGCAACTTACCTTGAGCCCGAGCCGCGTCCCGCGCAGCGATGCGGGCATCGTAATGACCAGCCGTCTTCAACGTCTCCATGAGAGCAAGATAATCACCTGAATCCAGCACATTTTCAGTTGGTGTCCGCTTTGGCATCGCATTGGCTGGCAGCAGATTGAGCCGCCGGATTTCCATGGACGACAGGCCGGTGACGCGGGCCGCCTTCTCAACCAGACGCTCCATCAGCATGTTGGCTTCCGGGCGCCCAGCCCCTCGATAAATGCCCGTGGGGGCAAGGTTGGCGGCGACAGCCTTCGTCTCAATATCCACCGCTGGCACATTGTAGGGGCCGGGCAATATTCGAGCCGCATTCCACGCTGGAATGAGCCCACTGTTCGGCACCCAACGGCCAACAGGCGCCATGACTTTGGCCTTCAGCCCCACGAAAAGCCCGTCTTCGGACACCGCCAGCGTGCCCGAACTGCTTATCCCCCGACCATGGGTTGCGCTAAGAAAATCCTCCGACCTGCTTGCGCTCCAACGCACCGAGCGCTTGTGCTTTAGGGCGAACCAGACCGCCATCACATCTTCAGGATAGATGGAAGCCTTCATGCCAAATGCGCCCCCAACATCGGTAGCAATGACGTCCAGACGTTCGGCACTGATGTTGAGGATGGACGCCAATTGCTCCCGGGCACGGTGTGGTGTTTGCGAAGACAACCAGATGGTCAGGCTGGCATCAGTATTATAGCGCACACTTATGGCGCGGGTTTCCATAGGGCTTGGCGCAAGCCGGGCATGGTCAACATCGCAATGAATGTGATGGGCTGCCGAAGCGAAAGCAGCTTCCACCTCTCCCAGGGTCCATGATTTTTCGGCA
>JBCDIB010000151.1:0-6220 GCA_038749385.1 Pseudomonadota bacterium
AGACGTGTAGGAAGAACAGAAGCAAACCGGCGGCCATCAGAAACTCGGCTACCAGTGAGATGGCGTATGGAGCCGGGCTCGGCTTGCCCGACGGGCCTTTGATATCAGCGTCGGTCAAGCCGGCTGCGCGCATCCATGGCTTGGATAGCGTACCATACCAAATGGCTCCGAAGAGCCAGCCCGCCAAACCGGCGATCAATATCGCAATGTAATTCATGCCGCGCTCCTTATTCTGCCATCATGCGCTTGCGGGCCAGACTGTAAGGCACAAACATGATCACACAAATGATGGCCGCCAACAGGAAGGCAGCACCGGGCAAATAGGGCAGATCATTGCTGCGGTCCGAAAAGGCGGCGAATGTGCTCGTCATCAAAACTGGCGCCGTGAAGGACACGATGGCAATGCCGGATGTGACAGCCCCCGCCAACTCCCCTTGCTGATCGTCCCCCACGCGATTGGACGCCAGGCCTTGAATGGCGGAATTGGCGAAACCCGAAAAGGCGCTGGGCATAAGCAGGAACCAGATAAGCCATTCGCGGTTGTTCAGGCCGATCGTTGTCAGCACTGCCAGCGCCAACAAGGTGGAGCTCACAATGACCGCGTGTTCGGAAATTTTAGTTAGCAGCCAGCGCAGCACCAGCCCTTCAGCGATGAAAATGCAAATCCCAAATGCCGCCAATGTCAGCCCCACTTCACGGGGACCCCAGCCAAACGTCTCCGACCCCCAATAGGGCCAGATGGCCGGGTAAACTTGCTGGGCCAATTCAAACACCAAAATGGCGGTGACGAGCATGATGACAACAGGTCGCCCGGCCAGTTGTTTGAGGGCACCGAAAGGGTTTGAGCGCATGAGGTTGAAAGGACGGCGTTTGGACTTGGGTAGGCTTTCGGGCAGCACGAAATAGCCAAACGCTGCATTGGCAAAAGCAAAGCCTGCCGCCGCCCAGAAAGGCACCCGTGTGCCATATTCTCCAAGCAGGCCACCGATGGCCGGTCCGATGACAAAGCCAACGCCAAACGCCGCACCTATCAGGCCGAAATTTGCGGCCCGTTTTTCCGGCGGTGATACATCGGCTATGTAGGCGCTGGCCGTTGTGAAGGACGCTCCGGCCGCCCCTGCCAATACACGGCCTATAAACAGAAGGAACATGGTGGGGGCCAGAGCCATGATGATGTAGTCCACCCCCAAAGCCAGAAGACCGATGATCAGCACCGGCCGCCTCCCATAGGCGTCCGATAGATTGCCGAGGATCGGTGCGAAGATGAATTGCATGAAGGCGTAGGCAAATGCCAACCAGCCCCCCAGGACAGCCGCGTCAGCGTAGCTGCCGGGCTGCAGCTCACGTATGAGATCCGGCAGCACGGGCAAAATTATACCAATGCCGATGACATCAAGAATGACGTTTATGGTGATGAATGTAAGAGCGCGCTGATTGTTGAGGGCAGGCGCATGCGGTGCGCTATTGTTAGCCGTCATGAGTGCGCCCCCTCAGGCGAAATGCGTCGGCAACCGTGTGGTGTGCTTGATTTCCTCCATGACGAAACTGGAGGCCACGTCGCTCAAATCAATCCGCTCGATCAACCGGGTGTAGAGCCGGTCATAGGCCCGCATGTCCGGCACCCGCGCGTGTATCATATAATCAGTGTCGCCGCTCATACGGTATACGCCGGTGATTTCATCGAACCCGGCAACGGCCTTGCGGAAGCGCTCGGCCCAGCTCTTATTGTGGTGAACCGTGCGAATGGCCATGAAGACCGTCAGGCCCAAATTCAGAGCTTTGGGATCCGCAAGCCCCACCCGGGCGGTCAACGTGCCGTTTTCCTCCAGCGCTTTCACCCGCCGCCAACAGGCATTTCGTGACAGGCCAATGGTTTCGGCTAGCTTGTCGAGATTTTGTGCGCAATCGGTCTGAAGTTCATCCAATAGGCGTTTGTCTGTGGCGTCCATTCGATAGACCTGCTTGAATATAGAATTTTATCCCAATCTTATGCGCTCAAACTGTCTGGTTTGGGAAGTCGTTTTCTCAAAATTGGTCCATTCTGTGCGGGCAGGACTACCCACAATCGCCTCAAGCCCCACCATGCCCCCGGCTTCCCTTAAAGAAGGAGCGTAACCTGATGAAATCCCTCATTCGCCTGTTCACCCACCACCCAGATGCTGTCGATGAGACCTATCTTGAGCACATGCGCTTTGCCGGTGGCGCCGGCGTGCGGATGGTCTGCGCCGGGCTGGCTGCCCTGGTGCACGCCATTTTACCCTTCATGTTCGAGCGCACGGCAAGTCGCCTGATGGCCCCCATCGCCCACAAGCTGGTTGCACGAAACAGCGAATTGCAGGACCTGCAAGGCAAAACTCCTGCCCATTTGACCGATGCTGCCTGATGTGTCGCTGGCTGGTCTGGCAGGGTGAGCCGCTTTTTCTCGATGAACTGATATTTGCGCCCAGTCACTCCCTGGTGGCCCAGGCGCTTTTGTCCCGCGAAGCGAAGATGGACACCAATGCAGATGGCTTTGGATTGGGTTGGTACGCCCACAGGGCTGAGCCCTGCGTTTATCGTGATACGCTGCCTGCGTGGGCCGATGAGAATTTGAAGAATTTGGCAGGTCACGTTCGGGCGCAAAGTTTCTTTGCCCATGTTCGCGCCTCCACGGGCACCAGCACGGCCCGTGCCAACTGTCATCCATTTGCCTGGGGCAAATGGTTGTTCATGCACAATGGCCAAATTGGCGGTTACGAACGTGTCCGCCGTGATTTGGAAGCTGAACTGACGGATGCTTGCTATGACAGGCGCGCTGGCACGAGCGACAGCGAATTGCTGTTTCTGTTGGCAATAGGATTTGGCCTGGAAGCTGCGCCTTTGCCGGCGATCACCGCTGCTTTGGCTTTGGCCCGCCATTGTGCCCGGGCCAAGCAAATGCATCAGCCTTTGCGATTCACGGCAGCCCTGTCAAACGGCCCGGAATTGATGGCCGTTCGCTGGTCGAGTGACGCGCACCCGCCCTCGCTCTACTACCGAGAGACCCCCAGCGGCGTCGTGGTTGTTTCAGAACCACTTGACGATGTGACCGCCAATTGGCTTCCGGTGCCGCCCAACCACGTGTTGCAGGCGGTGGACGGAAAAGTCCGGTCCATACAGCCGTTTGGATTGTCGGACCGGGAAGCCGCCTAATTCAACGGTCTAGAGCGGCTTCAGTGTCTCACCATTCAGGCCGCCCATGCGGCATACCTCCATCCATTCATCCGGTTTTACCGGCTGCACGGACAGACGCATGGAGGTCACAAGGGCCATATCTGCAAGGCGTTCATTGGCCTTCACGTCCTTGAGGCTCACAGGCTCCGGCATGTCGCACAGAGCGCGGATGTGCACACAGTCCCAGCGTTCATCATCTGTCGTGCTGTCTGGCGCGCTGAGGGCGGACACTTCGGCGATGCCCACGACGTTCAGGCCTTCGTTGGAATGATAGAAGAAGGCGCGGTCACCCAACTCCATTTCACGCATGTTGTTGCGGGCGAGGTAATTGCGAATGCCGTCCCATTCCTCGCCTGCCTCGCCTTTGGCTTTTTGTTGATCCCACGACCATTTGAAGGGTTCGGACTTAAACAGCCAATAGCGCATCAACTTGGTGCTCCATTCGTATTGCCAACGACCCAATTCCACGCGGTGATTTCGGTGGATGCGAACAGGCCAGCTTCGGCATAGGGGTCGGCCGCGAAGATGGACTGGGCCTCTGCCAGGCTCTCAGCCTCCAGCACCACCATGGACCCCATCATGTCGCCATTCTCGTCGAGGCGCGGACCTGCAAGCACAATCGGGTTGGCCCGGATCCATTCCAGATGGGCCTCGCGGGTCTGCTTGCGCAGCTCCAGCTGGCCGGGTTTGTCTGTGCCGTAAAAGACGTAATGCATGATGATCTCCTCGTTCGCTTCTACCTACAGGGGGCGCATGTCAGTTCAAGGCCAGTTCGGGGTCAGTTCGGGGTCAGTGCAAGGTTGGCTCAGGCTTTCGCGCCGCGTTTTCCCGACCCCACTTTTGGCGCGACGGTTTCGTCGAGGGGCCAGCGGGGGCGGGGCGCCACGGTAAAATCATCCGCTGGCAGGCCAGCGTGCCTGCGTTCAATGGCAGCCCATGCGATCATGGCGGCATTGTCGGTGCACAGGGCGATGGGGGGCGCAATAAGCGATGACCCGCGCGATGCTGCCACGGTTTCCAGCGTTTGCCGGACTGCCTGATTGGCCGCCACACCGCCCGCCACCACAAGGGGCAGAGGCTTACCGTGACCATTATTTGCGGCGTCCAGTGCGCGGCCCACACGGTCAGTCAGCACGGCGGAGATGGATGTTTGAAAACCGTGGCAGATGGCGGATGTGGCTTCATCTGTCAGGCCGTCATTCTCGTCGGCGAACTTCTGTGCGGCCTGCCGCACAGCGGTCTTCAGACCGGAGAATGAAAAATCGAACCCGTCCCGGCCAACCATGGGTTTTGGCAGTTCAATCGCCATACCCGCGGGAATATGTTGCTTGGCTGCCGCCTCCACCGCCGGACCGCCGGGATAGGGCAGGCCGAGCAATTTGGCCGTCTTGTCAAAGGCCTCCCCCAGCGCATCGTCGATTGTTGTCCCCATGCGTTTGTAGCGACCGGGGCCCTCCACCAGTACGATCTGGGTGTGCCCGCCCGAAACGAGCAGAAGCACATATGGATAAGCCAGCCCATCGGTCAGGCGCGCTGTCAGAGCGTGGCCCTCAAGATGGTTGACCGCGTAAAACCGCTTGTTGGCGGCGCTGGCCAGCGCCTTGGCGGTAGTGAGGCCAACCATCAAGCCCCCATTCAAGCCCGGGCCCGCAGTGGCGGCGATGGCGTCCACATCGTCCAACTTCACATGCGCCTCCACCAACGCCCGTGCGATCACATCGTCTATAATTTCCACATGGGCGCGCGCGGCTATCTCCGGCACCACGCCGCCATAGGGGGCGTGCTCCTCCATCTGGCTGGCGACCACATTTGACATTATCTCGCTGGCGATCAGGTCACCATCACCGGCTGCGCCGCGTACGACGGAGGCCGCGGTTTCATCGCAGCTGGTTTCTATTGCGAGAACAGTGCTGGTTTTGGGCATGAGTCGGAAGCTGTCTGCTACTTTTATTGACGTCTAAGCTTCGTTACAACCGCGTTCGGCGCCTGTAAGATCGACGCGCCTGGAAGAAGCCTGATGGGCGGTAACATGGTCAGCCATTACCGCAAAGAACGGCAGCATTCCTGAATCTGGGGGACCGCATGGCCGACGCCGAAAATCAAACAATTCACTGCCGCATTGGCACGCGCGGCAGCCCGTTGGCCTTGGCCCAGGCCCACGAAGTTCGGTCCCGGCTGATGACGGCCCACGATCTGCCCATGTCGGCTTTCGAGATCGTCACTATCAAGACTGAGGGGGACCGCAACTGGTCAAAGCCCTTGGCAGAACTGGGCGGTAAAGAGCTGTTTACCCGCGAGATAGAAGACGCGCTGGCGGCTGGCGATATTGATTGTGCGGTGCACAGCGCCAAAGACATGCCCACCGAGCTGCCGGAGGCGCTGGTTCTCGATATTTTTCTGCCCCGCGAGGACACGTCTGATCGGCTGCTAACCCGCGACGGCGCAAGTTTGGCTGATTTGCCTACAGGCTCTGTATTGGGCACGTCCTCTTTGCGCCGCGCGGCTCTCATCCGCCATTTGCGGCCTGACATTCACATCGTTGATATCCGGGGCAACGTCGATACGCGCATGAGCAAGGTGCATGCAGGGTCTGTGGACGCCACCATTCTGGCGAGTGCTGGCCTCAATCGGCTCAGCATAGAGACCAATGCCGCCAAACTGACCGCGCCGGACTTTCCCCCGGCGCCTGGCCAAGGCGCCATCGCCATCGAGCGTCGGGCAACCGACGATCAAATGGGTGCTTTTCTTGCGCCGTTGAACCATGAACCGACCAAACTCGCCTTGGTGTGCGAGCGGGCATTTCTCGCTAGGCTGGACGGCTCCTGCCGCACACCCATGGCGGCCCACGCCCAGGTGACAGATGATCGACTGACGCTCAATGCCACTATTTTGGGTGCTGATGGTAAGGACCGGCTCGATGCTGAGGCCGATGGTGCAATTGCCGATGCCCACGGCTTGGGCGAGCGTGTGGCGGACGAACTGCTGGCACGGGGTGCCCGGGACATTCTGGACCGGCCATTGAATGCGG
>JBCDIB010000152.1:0-6197 GCA_038749385.1 Pseudomonadota bacterium
AAGCGGTCTGCTCTCTGTGGCACTTTCCCTGGGGTCGCCCCCGCCGGGCGTTACCCGGCACCGTGTTTTCGTGGAGCCCGGACTTTCCTCACGCAGCGTCTTTCGACAATTGCAAACGTGCGGTCACCCGGCCGACTGGCAGCGCCCAAAGGCGCTTTGCCAACCACAATGTCAAGCTAGATGATGCGTTTGATCTTGCGGCAATAGTTGGCGCTGACCTTATTCATACGCTTCGCATAATGGCCTGCATTATACTTCAGGATCGTGCCGCAGGTGGACCCGTCGCTCTTTGCGCGTGCGCCGCCCAGATATTTCATGCCCCATTTGATGTTGGTCTCGGGGTTGTAAAGCGACTTGACCGAACCCGAATAGCCCATTCCACGGGCTGTGGCCGGCTTGATCTGCATAAGCCCCACTTCACCAGCCGCCCCACGTGCTTTCGGGTTGAAGCTGCTTTCCACCTGCACGACAGCCAGTGCCAGTTCAACTGGAACGCCGTTTGCCTTTGCATGTTTGCGAATAATCGCTTCGTAGGGCTTGCCCTTGCGGCTGGAAGGTTTGGCTGGCTTTTCAAGACTACCGGCAAAAGTGGAGGTGCCGGATTCCAAACCGGCGGTCTGACAACCAGTCACACCGATGGACAGGCCAGCACAAACGGCTGCGCCAAGCACAGAAGATTTCATCATGGGAGGGTTTATCCGTCGCTAATATGTTTTTGGTCCCGGCCGGTTCTGATGACCATTTGTCCGGGTGCGACCTGCGATGAACCCCTCCCCTCAAATAGCGAAAGCGGCGACGATCACGGTAGCGTGTGCTCTAAGCCAGCGGGATGCGGCGCAATTGTGACGTTTACGTGAATGTTCGTAACAGGGTGTCGCAGTTTGCGATCAGGATAACTTAGGAAGACGCGATAACAGCTTGTGCAGTGTGGTGATGGTGGACCGGTCTGCGATACCGTCGACCTTGCCAGGCCGGAAGTGGCGTTGAAATGCGATCAGTGCAGCTGTCGTCGCATCGTCGATCTGTCCGGTGGGCTCCAGCACGTAACCGTAGAGCACAAGCATTTGCTGCAACGCCTCCACCGGCGCACCAGCATCGCCTGGACCAAAAAACTGTCCTGACCCGATGGGCTCCGGCTCAATCCAATGACCAACGCCCGCATTGTGCAGCATCGACCACGGAAAATGTTCACCCGGGTCCTGCTTGCGTCGCGGAGCAATATCGGAATGGCCCAGCACATGGCGTGGCTCGATGGCGTGGCGGCGGCAAATACCTCGGCACAGATCGATCACCGCCTCCATCTGGGCTTCCGAGTAGGCGATGGGAGGCAGAATGGGCGCGTTTTCGTCAGCGTCTTCCCCGCGATACATCACGCCAGTATTGTCGATCTCGATACCGATGGAGCGAGAATTCACATCTCTACCCGCACCAACACCTGTGCCCCAGTCGCTCAGGCCGGCGTGCCACGCGCGTCGGCTTTCAGGCACCATCTGTTCAACTGTGCCATCACGGTGGACCATGTAATGGGCGCTCACTTCGCTTTCAGGATTGCACAGCCAGCGCACGGCGCGCTCGCCATCAGCCATTGCAGTGTAATGAAGGATCAGCAGGTCAGGCCCGCCCTCTCCTCTGCGCTCATTATGGTTTGGCGACGGACGCAGTCGCGCGCCTGGATGGTCCGCATAGGCTTTGGCCATAGTTCAGGCAGCGCCTTTGGTGGGTGACAGCTCGCGCGAAGACCCGATGCCCAATTCGTCCCACGCGGCATTGATGGCCGCCATGCGGTCCTGCGCCAGCACGAGGAACTCCGGCGGCACTCCCCGCGCCATCAGACGGTCAGGATGGTTATCCCGCACAAGCTGCCGATAGTGGGCACGCATTTGTTGCGCCGGCCAGTCCCGAGAGGCACCGAGCACGTCGTAAGGGTCATTCTCGGCACCCTCAGTATATTGCAGCTTGAGGCGGCGGAAATCCGGATCACTTACGGCAAAGATGCCGGCGATTGTCTGCAGCATTTCAAGCTCAACTTCATGCACCACGCCATCCGCTCCGGCGATGTGAAATAACGCATCCAGAACATCGTTGAGGATCACCGGTTCGTCCGCAAACAGATCACGGACCTGTCTGGCGTAAGCGTCGAACCCGGCCACATCCTGCTTGGCCAGATTATAAACCATCGCCACGTTCTCAAACTCAGCCTCCGGCACAATGAACACGTCCTGGAAAGCCCGCACCTCTGCTTGTGAAACCACGCCATCGGCCTTGGCCATCTTCGCAGACAAGGCGATGATGGCGATTGAGAAAGCCACCCGCGCCCGGGTTTCCGCGTCACCGGCAAAGAATGTGCGCACGGCCTCAAAGACGGCCAGAAACGCAACACCCGCGGTGCGGCGCACCAGATCAGCAATTTGAGCCCAAATCGACATGCCAAGAATCTAGGGCTCAAACCGCTTAAAGACCAGCGCAAGATTTATGCGAAATCTGCGGGCGCAAGTTTCGGATTGTCGGGTCGTCACCGACCACATACAAGCGCAGGCCGGAGGCGTAGAATATGCGAATACCATTGCTGTACTGGCTCATGATCCTTGCGCTGGGCGGTGCCTTCGGCAGCGCCTTTTTCTTTTCGAAAATAGCGGTCGAGGAAATTGCGCCGCTTACGCTGGTGCTGCTGCGTGTTGGGCTGGCCGCGATCATCCTCTGGGGCATCGTCTTGGCGACAGGGCGCTCGGCCAAGCTGAACGCGCAAACGTGGAAGCGCTGGCTGATGATGGGATTGTTGGCCAACGCCTTGCCTTTTACGCTGCTGTTTTACGGGCAGCGCGACATTGGTGCTGGGCTTGCCTCGATCATCAATGCGTCCACCGTGTTGTGGGCAGCAGTCTTCGCAAACATGTTCCTCGACGACGAAAAGCTGACGCGTCTCAAAACGGTGGGCATCATGGCGGGCTTCGCGGGCATCGTGGTGATGATAGGCCCGGCAGCCATCGAGGGCCTGAACGCCAGCGTGGTCGCGCAATTGCTGGTTGTCGCCACTGCCATCAGCTACGGCTTCGCAGCCATTTACTCCAGACGGTTTGGCAAAGCCGACCCCATGGTGTCGGCCGCCGGTCAATTGACTGGTGCCACCATGCTGATTGCCCCATTGGTGCTCATGATCGACACCCCCTTTTCCACGCCAATGCCATCGTCCAACACCTGGTGGGCGGTGGCCGGACTGGTGATCATATCCAGCGCCCTTGCCTATGTGCTGTTCTTTGCCATCGTAGCGGAAGTGGGGGCAGTCAACGTGTCGCTGGCCACCTTTATCGTGCCAATTGTTGCGCTCATCCTGGGCAAGGTTTTCCTGGCTGAAAGGCTGCTTTTGAACCAATGGTTAGGTATGGCGATGATCCTGTTCGGCCTGCTGGCCATCGATGGACGCGTGTTCAAACAAGGCACAAACCGGGCTGCACCCGCCAAATAAGAGCGCGATAGGGCCGCAAATTCAGCGGGTTAACCACGCGCTTGACAGTCCCATTATTTGCTTCATCATACCTTTTCCCGTAAAAAGGAGGTGTGAATATGAGCCTGAACAGATCGATCAATTTCGCATTGGTCACTGCGGCATTTGTAATGGTTTCCGCACTCGTGCTCGGCATTATCTGAGCAAAACCCTCGAATTGAATTAGGTAAGGCGCCCTGCGGGGCGCCTTTTTGCTTGGGAAAATCAAATGCCTACAGCCACGGATTTCCGCCGCGCTGCGGGCCGAAAACCCAAATGCCCACCACCAGCCCTGCGCCGGCACCATCTGTCAGGCCATTGGCCGGACCATCAACCGGCTTGAGGCTGCGATAGTCCACAATGTCCAATCCAGCGGCCTGGGCCCATTGTGCCATCTCACCTTGGCCAAAGCCGGCCCGCGCATGATTGTGTTCGGCGCGCAGAAACTCATGGTCATGGGGCTCAAAGTCGACAACGAAAAGCCGGCCTTCCGGCAGCATTGTAGCTGCCGCCGCCGCGATGGCCCTGCCCGGCTCCTCCAGAAAGTGAAGGACCATGTGCAGCACGACCAGATCAAAACGTGGTCCCAGTTCTGCGGCTTGAAAAAGATCACCTTGCCTCAGTTGAACAGCCTCGATGCCATCCTCTTCCAGCCGTGCCCGGGCGATGGCTAGCATTTCAGCCGAGCTATCAAGCCCGGTGGCCCGGGCAAAGACCGGCGCCAAAACTTGCAACATGCGGCCGGTACCGGTGCCAATGTCCAGCAGTGTAGCTTCACCACCGGCAGCGGTCTCACCCACCAATTCGAGCAATGCCTGCTCGACCGCCGTTTCCGGCAAATGCAGCGAGCGTATTTCATCCCAGCGCTCGGCATTGGCAGCAAAATATCGCTCTGCCCCCAGCACACGATTTTTTCGGATGCGAGCGAGACTTTCGCCATCTGTCGCAAACACCGCATCGTCCGCATCTGTGTCGGCAAACACGGCTTCAACCAGCACGCCAACGCGCGCCTCTGGCGTGAGCCTGTAGAAAGCCCTGGTGCCCTCCCGACTTCGCGACACGATGCCCGCTTCTGACATCAGCTTGAGGTGACGCGACACGCGCGGCTGGCTCTGGTCAAGGATTGTCACCAAGTCCGACACGGTGAGCTCTGCCTGGCGCAGCATGTTGGCGATGCGCAGACGCGTAGGTTCAGCCACCGCCCGCAGCGCCTCGACCAAATCCTCATGTCCGTACATTTTTCTGTCTGCCATCGCGCCCCGCTTTACCTGCGGTTTATGCAAACAGCCGCGCTGCGACAAGCATGGGATCAGTTCGGCTGCCGGCAGATTGCGGGTTTTGCAGGGCGCGGCTTTGTCCTACATACGGCGCAACTCATATTCAGCACCGATCGGGGACCGCCATGGCGCGCCAATTCATCTATTTCATGCAAGGCCTCACCAAGACCTACACGGGCGGCAAGAAAGTTCTCGACAACATCCATCTGTCCTTCTACCCGGACGCAAAAATCGGCATTCTGGGTCCGAACGGCGCTGGTAAATCAACGCTGCTCAAGATTATGGCTGGCCTCGACACGGAATATACCGGCGAAGCGTGGCTCGCTGAGGGCGCAACCCTCGGCTACCTACCACAAGAACCACAGCTCGACACCACCAAAACCGTCAAAGAAAACGTCATGATTGGCGTGGCGAAACAGCAGGCCGTGCTGGACCGCTACAACGAACTGATGATGAATTATTCCGACGAAACGGCGGATGAGGGCGCGAAGCTACAAGACCAAATCGACGCCGAGAACCTGTGGGATCTGGACTCGAAAGTCGAAATGGCCATGGAAGCCCTGCGCTGCCCGCCTGCCGATGATCCCGTGGACAATCTGTCCGGCGGTGAGGCCCGCCGCGTGGCGCTGTGCCAGCTGCTCCTCTCAGAGCCGGACCTGCTTCTCCTCGATGAACCGACCAACCATCTCGACGCTGAAACGGTGGCGTGGCTTGAAAAGCACCTGGTGGCTTACAAGGGTTCGGTGCTGATCATCACCCACGACCGTTACTTCCTCGATAATGTGACCGGTTGGATCCTCGAACTCGACCGTGGTCGCGGCATTCCATACGAAGGCAATTACTCCGCCTATCTTGAAAAGAAGGCCAAGCGCCTGGAGCAAGAAGGCCGCGAAGAAGCCGCCCGCATGCGCGCTGTGGCCCGCGAGAGCGAATGGATCGCCTCGAGCCCCAAAGCCCGCCAAGCCAAGTCGAAGGCTCGCGTGCGCGCTTATGATGAGCTGGTGCAGGCAGCCAATGACCGGAAGCCGGGCGAAGCACAGATCATCATTCCCGCCGGCGAACGGTTGGGCAACGTGGTCATTGAGGCGGAGAACCTGGATAAGGGCTTTGGCGACCGAAAACTGATCGACAATCTGGAATTCAAACTGCCACCGGGCGGCATCGTCGGCATCATCGGGCCCAACGGCGCGGGTAAATCGACACTCTTCCGCATGATCACCGGTCAGGAGACCCCCGATAGCGGTGACATCCGCATCGGGGAAACCGTCCAGCTTGGATATGTTGACCAGAGCCGCGACAGCCTGAACCCGGAGGCCACGGTCTATGAAGAAATTTCCGGCGGCAACGAGATCCTGCAAATCGGCAAGCACGAAATGAACGCCCGCGCCTATTGCGGCGCGTTCAACTTCAAGGGCGGCGACCAACAGCAAAAAGTCGGC
>JBCDIB010000153.1:0-6104 GCA_038749385.1 Pseudomonadota bacterium
GAGCGGCTCTGGTCCATGGCAGCGGCACCGGCTTGCAGCAGGGCCTGCGCCTCTTTCTCGTGGTCATCGAAATGGCGGAACAGAATATCCGTGTCGGCAAACTCCAGCCCAAAGCGGCTGAATTCCTGCTCGTTTTGCAGGAACACATCGCCATAGCTAACACGCTCATCGCCTTCGCCGCCATTGAAATTGAGATCGTACACATTGTCGACGCCCTGCACATACATGGCGAGGCGCTCTAGGCCGTAGGTCAGCTCGCCGGACACCGGTTTGCATTCCTGGCCACAGACCTGCTGAAAATAGGTGAACTGACTGACTTCCATGCCGTCGCACCACACCTCCCAGCCGAGGCCCCAGGCCCCCAGGGTTGGGCTTTCCCAATCGTCTTCCACAAAACGGATATCGTGGAGCATGGGGTCCACGCCAATCGCGTATAGCGATTTGAGATACAGCTCCTGCAGGTCTGGCGGGGATGGTTTCAGCAGCACCTGGTACTGGTAATAGTGCTGAAGCCGCATGGGATTTTCGCCATAGCGGCCATCGGTGGGCCGACGCGATGGCTGCACATAGGCGGCTTTCCACGGCTTTGGACCCAAGCTGCGCAACGTGGTGGCCGGGTGGAACGTGCCGGCACCAACTTCCATGTCGTAGGGCTGCAGCACGACGCAGCCATGGGCGGCCCAGAAGTCGTGGAGCGTGAGAATCAGCCCTTGGAAGGAACGCGACGGATCAAGATGTGCAGGCTTTTGTGTCATGGTGCGAGCGATAGGCCAGCGCGCAAATTTGTTCAACCAGCTTGCGGCCTATGATGCCAGCTCTGCCTGCAGCAGTTTGCCCCGCTCGGCCAAAAGGACGAACATGAGTGACACAACCAGACAGCTGGTAAGGCTGATGCCCAACCCGGCCACACCGCTGCCGGCTAAGGTTGCGAACATCATTTGCAGCGTTGTGCCGATGAACGTCATGGTCGCCCCAGCCACCGCTGCCGCGGCCCCGGCCATAGCCTGATGTGGGCCAAGCGCAATGGCCTGAAAATTTGCCAACACGGCCGACAGAACTGATCCGACAATCAGCATCAACAAGGCTAGCACCCAAGGGTTCGGCACCTCACTGGCCAGACCAAGCATCCACATGGCGATGGAACCACCGGCCATGATGAGCAACGCCGTATGCCCCACCACACGCATGCCAAGACGCAGCACCATTACGGCGCTGATGCGCGACACACCCGCCATGAGTGCAGCGATGCTTGCCAGCACCACCGGCCCATAAAGCGCAGAATCGTACAGCTTGATACCCATGGGCGTGGCTGCAAGAAGCAATTGCAGTATCGCCGAAAAGGCGCACCCGGCGGCAATTGCGTAAAGCACCGTCACGGGAGTGCGCAACGCGGTGCCGAAATTGGCCATCACCACACCGGGCCGCAGGGGCTGGCGGCGTTCGGTGGGCAGAGTTTCGGGATAGCGCTTCCACACCCACAGGCCCAAAATAATCGAAAGTACCACAGGCACCATGGCCGCCGCCCGCCAGCCCCAAATGGCCAGTGCGACACCCAGCAGAGGCGCCACCACGGGCACGATGGAAAAGATCATGTACATATCAGCGACCGACCGACCCAGCTCGCGGCCCTCATACATGTCCCGCAGGGCCGATAGATTGACGGTGCGCCCGGCTCCCATGCCCAGCCCCTGTATGAACCGCCAAACGAGGATTGACGCGAAGCTACCTGCTATCAACACGCCCACCCCGCCAACTGCCATGATCAAACACCCGGCCAGCAACAGCGGCTTGCGGCCAAAGCTGTCGGACAATGGCGCGTAGATCAGCTGGCTGACGGCGAACCCGTAAAAGCAGATTGTGAAAACCTGCTGCACTGCCGCGCTTTCAGCCGTGAGCCCATATTCCAGCTCCATGAGCGGTAGAACGGGCAAAAACACGTCCAGCGCCATGGCATTCTGCGCGAACAAAAGGCCATTGAGGATGATGAATTCCCAATAGTAGGTTTTGGGTTGGTGTGGAGACTGCATGCCCTACGCCTCGCACACGAAGAAGGCTAATGCCATGGGGCAATGTCGGCAAATTAAGCTCAGGGTCTATTCACCCGGCAACTCATCCTTCACCCGATACTTCCCCGTCTCCGGGTCATAGACCAGCGACTCGGTAGGCTTGCCCATGGCTTTGGCCCGGCGTTTGGCTTCGGCGGCGCGGCTGGCCTTGGTCACGCGTTCGGCCTCGCGCACGAAAGCACGGTAGCCCATCCAGGCGGCTGTGCCGACCAAACCGATAACGATGACGTGGGCCATATCCGCTCCTCTGCGGGGTCAGTTTAGCACAAACTTCTACAACCCAAAGCGCGACCACAGGGCCCGCTCTTCTACCGCTGCCATGGCCGTTTTCACACCATCGCCCAGCGGGTCGCCACCGCTGCGAAAAAGGCGTTTCCAGAACGGGGCGGCTGCGCCACCGATGAGCTTGAGTTGAACATCCTTGCCGTAGCGCTCCACCATGGTGGCCCGCAGGCCGCCCAGACTGTCCACAAGCCCAAGTTCCAAAGCACGGCTACCGATCCAGAAGCGGCCGGTAAACATGGTGTCATCTTCCACCAACGCCTCACCCCGCCGCTCGCGCACATGGGCGATAAATTGCTCATGAATGTCCAACTGAAGGCTTTTCAGGTAATCCACGTCTTCCTGCTGCTCTGGCTTGAACGGATCCAGTGTCGATTTGTTCTGCCCGGCGGCATAGACACGGCGCTCAACCCCGAGCTTTTCGATCAATCCGGTAAAACCGAAGCTGGCGGAAATGACACCGATTGAGCCAACGATGGAGGCCGGATCGGCGATGATCTCATCGCCGGCGCAGGCGATCCAATAGCCACCGGACGCCGCCACATCTTCGGTGAACACAACGACCTTTTTGTCGTTCTCATCTGCCAGTTGGCGAATGCGGTCGTGAATGAAGCGCGATTGGACCGGGGAGCCACCTGGAGAGTTGATGCAGATCGCCACCACGTCAGCGCCCTTCATTTCAAAGGCCTTCTTCAACGGCCCGGCGACGGACAGAAGATTGAGAGGCTTGGCGCCCAATGCCGAGCCGCGCCCGGACATGATCTGGCCTTCCAGCCGCACCACAGGCACAGATGGCTTTTTTTCGCGGTAGCGGGCGGGGAGATATCTGCGCAGGAAAGAAGGTTTTTCAGCCATGGTGCAATCTGATGTCGTGTTGGAAAAGCTTGGACTGCATGTAGGGAGCGGCCCGCCGAGTGCCAAGCTGAATGCTGCGCAATCAAACGGGTAGGCAAACAGGCAGGCGCGCTTCGCCTTTAAAAATTGCATCAGCCAGCGGCGTGAAAGAGCCGCCTTCCCCATGCACCACAAATCCCGGCAGCAAAGCCAGTTGCGTGCGCCGGCCCTTGATCGCGGTCACCACGATACGGGTCGCCGGTTGGCCAACTTTAGAGTGGATGGGCAGCACCCGCACCGCGCCGAACCCGTCGGCCAAAGCACTGGACACCTCCGCCAATCCCGATGCACGGCAGATTGTCGAAAACTGCCCGCCCGGCGCGAGGCACTTTCGTGCGGCCTCGACCCAATCACTCAATTTCATATCGTTTATAGCGTGGGCGGTGGCACGTTCCGCACTCGGCGACACGCGGTGGCCTTCATCATTGTAGGGCGGGTTGCAAATGATGTGTGTATAGTTGCCCCTGACGCTCCGCACGTCAGTTTCGTATATATTTACGCGGGCCGCCAGCCCGGCCGGTAAAAGCTCTTCGCATGTACGGCGGGCCAGGGCTGCGGAGGCCGGTTGCACTTCATAAAGATCTGCGTTGACCAGCCCGGGAGCGGCCACCAGCGCTGCAAGCCCCGCAACACCGGACCCTGCCCCAAAGTCCGCCAGAGCACCCGTCGCCTTGGCTGGCACCGCTGCGGCGAGCAAAAGGGCGTCCAGGCCGGCGCGATGTCCGCCGTCGGTCGGTTGGTAGACCTGAAAACGATTGTTCAGAAACGCATCTACAGAGGGCTGGTTTTCGATACCGGCGCCCACAGCTTTAGCGCACATCCATCCGCAATTCTTCACCCAGGCCCGCATTGCGCAACAGCGATATCGCCTGGTTCTTATGGGTCTCGACCACCAATATGCGCCGGGGCAACAGCCCGATGGAGCCTTCCAGCACGCTCATGTTCTGGTCAGCCACCATGTAGATGATCTCTGCCTCTTTGAAGAGGCTTTCGATCACTGAGATCATGACCAGATCGTTTGTGCGTACGAGTTCTTCCATACGTGCCTTGTGCCACAGGCGTTGGCGGCTGTCATCGGAGCATCGCTGTAAGGACTGAAGCGGGTCGCTGGCGCTTTAGCCATGGTTTTTCGCCCGTTTTGGCCATTTGAGAGGCCCTGTTGCCGCACCCCATATTGCTCCTGCCTCTGCGGCCACTATTATCGTGCCAGTTGAATAAGGATCCTTCCCATGGGCGTCGTCGTACCACTCACCGATAGCAATGCACCCAATGCAAGCATCTCCGCTCTGCTGGATCTCACTCGTGCGGACATGAAGGCAGTCAATGAGCTGATCCTGACCAAATGCGGCTCCGACGTGCAGATGATTCCGGAAGTCGCCCGCCATCTAATCGACAGTGGCGGCAAGCGTTTGCGCCCCATGCTCACCTTGGCCGCTGCTCGCATGTGCGGTTATGACGAAGGCCAACACCATGTGAAACTGGCAGCCTCCGTCGAGTTCATGCACACCGCCACCCTGCTCCATGATGACGTGGTGGATGAGAGCGAACTGCGCCGGGGCAAAAGCACCGCCCGCATGGTTTGGGGCAACCAGGCCAGTGTTTTGGTGGGAGATTTTCTGCTCGGTCAGGCCTTCCGCATGATGGTAGATGTTGGCTCCATGGATGCGCTGGACGTGCTTTCCACCGCCGCATCCATCATTGCCGAGGGCGAAGTGATGCAGCTGGCCGCTGCCCACAATATCGAAACAACTGAAGACGATTACCTGGCGGTCATACGCGCAAAGACCGCGGCGCTGTTTTCTGCAGCCTGCGAGGTTGGCCCCATAATTTCCGGCAATGATCCCGCCCAGCGCGCGGCCTTCCGTTCTTACGGCATCAATCTGGGTTACGCATTTCAGCTTATCGACGACGCTTTGGACTATGGCGGCTCGTCGGCGGCACTTGGCAAAAACACCGGTGACGATTTCCGCGAAGGCAAGATCACGCTCCCCGTTTTGCTGGCCACCCGCCGCGGTACGGACGCCGACCGTGACTTCTGGCGCGAACAGATGCGCGAGGGCAACGGCACCGACGAGGCCTTGGACCACGCCATGGAATTGCTCAAACAAACCGGCGCTTTGGCTGATACGGTAGCGCGCGCCGAGCATTACGGCTCCATCGCCCGGGATGCTTTGGCTCCTTTCCCGGAATCAGAGCAAAAAACAGCGCTTCTGGACGTTGTGGACTTCTGCATTTCCCGCGCCGTCTAGCTGGACCTGTGCAATGAACTGCCTGTGATGGGTGCGCGCATGAGATGCGGTTACGTAAGCCCGCAAATGTGCCACAGTCATTGGCAATTAACGCAGCCTGTTTCCAGATAAGGACGTCCGCCATGTTCGGCCCACGCCCAGCCCATCGCATCTCAACACACTTTCAGCACCGCATTTTGCGCATAAGTTCGGCCCTTGCCACCTTGGCACTGGTTGGCTGTATGGCCACGGCGCCAGTTTTGCTGTCGGGCCATGCGGCATTTGCCGCCACCCAAGCCGCTGAAGATCAGACAAGTATTTTTGACGAGGTCGCGGGCAACACGGCTGCCAGCAGTTTTCTTGCGGCACAATTTGCCAATGCCGAGCATGATTACGCGCTCGCGGCTGAGTTGCTGGAAGATGCGCTGAGCTTTGAGCCGGAGGAGGAGCCGCTCCAACAGTCGCTCATGGCAGTGCTGCTGCAGGCTGGCGAGTTTGAGCGGGCCACAGAAATTGCAGAGCGCTTTATGCGTGCGCCGGACACTGGCCGCCTGGCACGCCAGATCATGTTTGTCGATGATATGAAGGCGCGCCGCTACACAGCTGCGCTTGGTACGCTGAACATCGAGAAGCC
>JBCDIB010000154.1:0-6097 GCA_038749385.1 Pseudomonadota bacterium
CGTTTGGGGGCCGATGCTGTCGAAAATCCACGCCGGATCAAATACCAGAAACTGACCCGCTAACATGGCGGTGCGCAGCGAGACCATTGGCTCAGATACCGGTGCCTCGCTGCGCGCCTATGTGGGCGATACAGACCAGTCACCGCCCCGTGCCGTGGTCCAGATCAACCACGGGTTAGCCGAGCATGCAGCCCGGTATGGCCGGTTTCAAGACGCTCTGGCTGCCGCTGGATTTGCATCGGTTGCCCATGATCATCGCGGTCATGGCGCCACAAACGCGCCCGACAGTATGCCCCGCGTCTATGCCCATAAAAGCGGCGCTGACAAAGTGCTGACGGATATTGAGCATGTGCATGGCTTTGCTCGCGGGCGGTGGCCAGAGGTGCCTGTTGTCACTTTCGGCCATTCTGCCGGTGGGCTCATGGCCCTCAACTTTGCCTGCAAAAACCCAGAGGCCAGTGCAGCGCTAGCCGTGTGGAACTCAAACGCATCAGGTGGCGTGGCCGGTCGGTTGGCCCAGGTCATATTGGCGGTGGAAGCGCGTCTGAACGGCGGCAGCACTGCCAGCAAAATCATCCCAAAACTCACTTTCGATGCCTGGAACAGGCAACTGGCACCCAACCGCACCGATTTTGATTGGCTAAGCCGGGACGATGCTGAGGTCGACGCTTACATCGCAGACCCGCTTTGCGGATGGTCGGCCAGCGTGTCCATGTGGCGCGATATTTTCCGGCTGATTTACGGCGCTGGAGATACGCGAAATTTGTCAAACTTGCCTTCTGCGCTGCCTATTCACCTTTTGGGCGGAGGAGCTGACCCGGCTACAAATGGAGCAAAAGCAACAAAGGCGATGGCCGGAAAATTGGCCCATGTGGGATGCCGCAACATATCGCTCAACACCCTGCCGGAGACGCGCCACGAGAGCCTGAACGAAACCAACCGAGATGAAACAATGGCTGCTTTCATAGCTTGGCTGCAAGATCATTTTCCCGTAAGGCAGCCTGCCTAGCCATCAGCGCGCGTCGCCGTAATGTCAAACACTAAGGTTACTTCCTGGCCCAGAAACGAGCCGGCCGGGTCATTTTGAGCGCCAACGCCGAACGTCAGCCGATCTAGCACGGTGCTGCCTTGCACCCGCGCCACACCATCGCTTTCCTCGTAGGTGAATGGTATCGTCAACGGCTCCTCAACACCCCGGAACGTCAGCACACCTTCCATGACGTAGGCATCACCATCAGCCGCCAATGATGTGGACACAAAGCGAGAGGTTGGGCTGGTTGCAACGTCCATGCCGTCGGGTCCGCCAGCTTGTCCAGCCAAATAGGCGTCTGCGAGGGTAAATTGGCCCAAATCTATCTCAACCGCCACGGCACCCGCTTCCGGTGATGATGGGTCGAAATCGATCTCGGCAGCCCAATTGCCGAAGTTGCCTGTGGTTTCTGCCCCCGAATAAACGAAGGTAACCCCAAGGCTGCTCGCGTCCGCGTCAACGACCCATTGGGATGGCGCACCTGTCCCCAGGGCCAGCCTCTCGGCAGATGCTTCACCACCAGACAGTTGGCCTGCCACCAGACCACCACCTATCAGCGCCACAGCCAGCGCCGCTGAAACACCAATATGCCGCGCGAAGCCCGGACGGCTGTTCATCGGTGGTGGACGTTTGAAGGACATGCGCCGCAATGTGCCGTCGCCGTCAAAAATGTGATGCTTCAAAGCGCCGGCAACATGCAGCAACAAAATGGCGAATATGCTCTTGGCAAAGATCTCATGAATGAGGATCAGCCAGTCCTCCGCCAGCGCGCGGGTTTCCGAAGACCAGTCGGCAAAGCCCGGCAAATGCGCAAACGGCAGGCTTTCGATCATGGCAAAGAAAGTCGGAATTGCGGTCGGTGAGACGGACACCATCAACCAGCCGGATAATGGCGCGCCGATCATTAGCACGTAAAAGGCGATATGCGCCGCATGGGCACCGCGATGTTCCCAAGTTCCCCAATTTGGCTGAGGCGCAGGAGGCTTGTGGCTCAGCCGCCAGTACAGCCGTGCCAGCGACAGGGCCAGAATGATCAGACCAACCGTCTTGTGAACTTGATAAGTGTCAAACGTCAGCTGGGAATTCTCAGGTGCCCAATGGATCATCCACTGGCCGGACCCCAGCTGAAACACAATCGCGATCGCGATCGTCCAGTGAAGGATAATCGCGACCGATGTGTAGCGGGCGGTGGCCGCCGGTCGATGGTCAAACGCGACGGCCATGGTGCTACTTCTGCTCGATAAATTCGGCCTGGATCGTCAACTCAACCTCGGCTCCAATGTTTGGCGCGAAGGTGTTAAAGCCAAAGGCCGTGCGGTCCATTGTGCCTGTGGCCGTGAAGCCAACGGCTGCGCCCGGCGCAAACGGATGCTTCTCCATCTGGCCGTTAAGCGACACGTCAAACGTCATCGGCAAGGTCTGGCCGCGAAATGTCATGTCGCCGGTCATCGTGCCGGTGCCGTTTTCACCCAGCTCAAGCGACGTGCTTTCGAATGTGGCTTGGGGGAACTCATCAGCTGCAAACCACTGAGCGCCCAGCAATTCACCATCGAAATCCTTGGTGTCGGCATTTGGGAATGGTGTGGAGATTGTCGAAATATCGACGGTGGCGGAGACTTTAGAAGCTGTCGGATCTTCGGCATTCAGCTCAAGCGTACCGTTAATAGCGTTGAACTGGCCGGTATAGTTGGACAAGCCGAAATGGCTGACCTTCCAGGTCACGTTGGAGTGCGCGGCATCGGCGGCATAAGTGCCCGATGGGATGGTAAGGCCGCCATGGCCGGCGGCAATGGCAAAGGTGCTCGCACCGAGCGTCAGTGAAGCGGTCAGAGAGGCAAGGGTCACAAATTTCATATCGGGGGCTCCATTTATGGGGGCTGCCAGCGGCGGGCAGGTAACGCAGAACCTAGGGCACGATTTCGGTTTGTTCATGTACAAGCTGAACAAAACTCATTTGCGCTGAGTCAAAGCAATGTGAAAACTGTGGCATGCCAAAGATGGGGAGCGCATGGCCAACACAGCAAATTACCAAAGCCCGCTGCCAACAAGCGCCTATCTGGTGGCGGTGGTTGCCTGTGGTTGCCTGATTGGCACGCTCACCTTTGGTCCACGCTCAGCCATGGGGCTGTTTCTTACGCCCATGACCGATGCAAACGGGTGGAGCCGCGAAATTTTCGCTTTTTCCATCGCACTGCAAAATCTGGTTTGGGGTGCGGTCCAGCCGTTTGCCGGTGGCTTTGCAGACAGATTTGGCACTTGGAGAGTGATTACGTTTGGCGCAGTGGTTTATGTTCTCGGTCTGATCCTCATGAGCCAGACCACGGACCCTGTGGCGCTTCAATTGACGGCCGGCGTGTTGCTGGGCGTTGGCATCGCATCGTCAGCCTTTTTTCTCGTTCTAGCTGCTTTCGCCCGCATCGTCCCCGATCAGCACCGTGGTCTGGTGTTCGGTCTTGGCACCGCCGCGTCGTCGGGCGGGCAGCTCGTGTTTGCTCCGCTGGGGCAGGCATGGATTGAGAGCTACGGGTTTGAAGCAGCTTTGCTTCTCATGGCGTCCATGGTGGCAGTGGTGCCCATTCTGGCCATCATATTGCGCGGCAAGCCGACAGCTTCCAACCTGTCAGAGGGGCAAAATGACCAGACTGTGCGGCAGGCACTGGCGGAAGCGTTTGGCAACCGCTCATACATATTGCTGGTGCTCGGCTTTTTCGTCTGCGGATACCATGTGGCGTTCATCACGGTGCATTTGCCGGCCTATATAGTCGACATTTGTGGCCCTACGCCGCTTGCTGCATGGTCCATCGCCATCATCGGTGCCTTCAACATTGTTGGCGCCATAGGATCCGGCTTATTCATGGGGCGCTACCCAAAGCGATACATCCTGTCAGCCATCTATCTGGGGCGGGCAATTGTGATCACAGCCTTTGTCATGTTGCCGGTGACCCAAGGCTCAATCATCGTGTTTTCTGCAGCCATGGGCATTTTATGGCTCTCCACGGTCCCGCCCACGCAAGGGTTGGTGGCTGTGTTTTTTGGAACGCGCTACATGGCCATGCTTTTTGGTATCGCCTTCTTTTCGCACCAGGTCGGCTCGTTTCTGGGCATCTGGCTGGGGGGCCGCATCTATGACGCCACGGGCAATTACGATCTCATGTGGTGGAGTTCTGTGGTTGCCGGCATCCTAGCGGCAGCGGCCCACTGGCCCATCCGTGAGCGGGCTGTGCAGCGCCTCCAGACCGCCTAGCGGGTGAGATCGGTCTTGAAGGTTTCGCGTGAAATCGGCTGCTCCATACCACGCGGCTCATATATGTTGCGTGCCAGAAAGTGACCCGTCATTTTCAAACCATCCACCACATCTGCCTCTTCCGTTAGGGACGGTACGCCACCGGGCACCGCGAAAGGCGGCAGGCGCAGCAGGCGATCGTGCCAGGGTTCTCCTGCGCTTGCCGACACCGCACGGCCGGTTTTGGGTGACACATAGGCCAGCGCATCATTGCTGCCGGTGGAAGCGCATTTTGTGAGGTCGAGGCCAAATCCAAGTTCTTCCAGCAACCTTAGCTCGAACCGTACCAGCAGCGCGCCAGCAACCACCGGGCTCTCAAGGTTTTCCAATATAATATGAGCGGCATGGTAAAGCGCCGGATGGGGATCACGCTCTGGAAGCAGCCGCAAATGCGCGGCCAACGTTTGCACCAAATTCAGCGCCGAACGGTCCGCCATCACACTGGCCGCACGCAAAGTACCAGCCTCGGCGTTATAGGTGCCCAAATGCTCATCAAGGCGGGCGCGCCACGTCAGGTCTAATGTGTTGCCCACCTGCAGCATGGGCTGGCGGGCGCGCGAACGCCCTCCCCGCACAAGACCCAGATGCCGGCCATGGTCGCGAGTCATCGCTTCCAGGATAACACTTGTCTCGCCATGTTTTCGGATGCCCAGCACAAGGCCGGTGTCAGACCATTCCATGATCTCTATTTGGGGCTAGCTGCGGCTAACTACCAGGAAATTCCAAACCCAGATCGGCGTAGCGTTCCGGGTCGTCACCCCAATTTTCCCGAACCTTCACAAAAATGAATAGGTGAACCTTCTGCTCTAGGATTTCAGCCAGTTCTTCACGGGCGGCCATGGAAATGGCCTTCAGTGTTTGCCCACCCTTGCCAATTACGATGCGTTTGTGCGCATCGCGCTGTATGTAAATGACCTGGCTCACTTTTACCGAGCCGTCCTTCTGTTCCTCCCAGCTTTCGGTTTCCACATGGGCGGAATACGGCAATTCCTGGTGCAATCGCAGATATAGCTTCTCCCGGGTCAGCTCCGCAGCCAGTTGGCGCATCGGCAGGTCCGACAATTGGTCTTCGGGGTAGAACCAGTGGCCCAGCGGCATTTCCGCCTCCAACCACTCGGCAAAATCATCGCAACCGGAACCCTTGAGCGCCGAAAGCATGAAAGTTGCTTCAAAATCGACCTTCTCATTTATCTCAGCGCTCAGGGCTAGCAGCTTCTCGGCGGGTATTGTGTCGACTTTGTTCAAAAGCAACACGATGCGGCCTTTGAAGCCCGACAATTGCTCAACGATGCGCTCGGCGTCGCCTGTCAGGCCACGGCCCACGTCGATAAGCAAGGCAACCACATCGGCTTCCCGGGCGCCGCCCCATGCGCTGGTCACCATGGCCCGGTCTAGCCGTCGGCGCGGTTTGAAGATGCCAGGTGTATCGAGAAACACAATTTGGCTGCGGCCCTTGGTCAGAATACCACGAATAATGCTGCGCGTCGTCTGCACCTTGTGGGTTACGATTGACACTTTCGCGCCCACCAGACGGTTCAACAGCGTGCTTTTGCCGGCGTTGGGCGCACCAATGAGTGCCACAAAACCAGAACGCATGGACGCTTCGTCGTCGGTTGCGGCAGGCATTGTCTCATCCATCTGATCGTTCATGCTGTGGTCCATACGCCGTGGCGCACTAATGTTTGTTCGGCGGCGTCCTGTTCGGCAGCGCGCTTGGAGCGGCCCTTGCCGGTCGCCCCATCCAGCTTAGCAACACCCTTTTCGCGCACTGGCTCCAATTTCAC
>JBCDIB010000155.1:0-6079 GCA_038749385.1 Pseudomonadota bacterium
GCCTTCGGGCTCAATTTGTAGATCAGTGCCATAGGCGCTCCATTTACCGACATTCAACCGACCAAATTCATGCCATCGCCTTAAACCGGTCGCATGGTTCATGTCACGCACACCATTGGGTCAACCACAGACAACCAACCCAGGACAGGGCAAAACCATGCAAATATTCAACATCAAGTCGACGGCACTTGCCGCCATCCTTATCTCTGGCATCAACCCCGCGTTTGCACAGGCAGATGACACAGCGCTGATGAAACGCCAGATCGCCAGCCGGGAAGCAAGGGTGGAGGCGCTGGAGGATCGCCTGCGTGTGCTGGAAGCATCGCCGCCCCAGCAATTGTCGCGCACCTTCACGGAACAGAAGGAAGATTTGGATCAGGCAATTGATCTGGGCGAATTCGCCATTCGCCGGTTTTTCGACATTATGAAAGACGTTGAAGAAGAAGCGGAAAGGCGTCGGGCGGAATAGCCGAACGGCTGGGGTTGGCGGCGCTGGGTTTGGCAGCTGCTATCGTCCTCTGGCCATGATGCGCATGACGAGGAAAACCGGCACGACCACAACGGCGCCGAGCAGCAAATATTGGCCAAACGCTTCCACAGCACCGAAGCCTAAATTCCAAATGCCACGGGCAAAGTCAGCGGCGGCATAGACTATGTCCACCGGCTGCCAGCCAATGGCAGCCATCACGCCGCCCACGAGCAGCGAAATGATGGCCAGCCTGAGCAGCACGGATACCGGGTTGCCTCCGAGAAAACGGTTGAGGGCTGAACGTTGCTGCATTGTTGGCTCGCTTTATTTGCTTCCGCCCTCACCTAGCCATTCACTCGGGCGGCAACAAGGCTTCCACATTTTCGATCTTATCAGCTTCATTAGCCGGCTTGTCCCAGCGTAGGCGGCTGATGCGCGGGAACCGCATGGCGACGCCGGACTTGTGGCGGGTGGAACGCTGCAGGCCCTCAAAAGCCACTTCCAGCACCAAGCCCTTCTCGCGCGTGGCATGCACGGCCCGCATGGGTCCAAACCTGTCCACCGTGTTGTCGCGTACATATTTGTCGATCAGCTTGAGTTCATCATCGGTGAAGCCGAAATAAGCCTTGCCCACCGGCACAAGACCATCGTCCTTCCAGACGCCAAACGTATAGTCCGAATAGAAACTGGACCGCTTGCCATGGCCGCGCTGGGCATACATCAGCACGGCGTCTATCAGCATCGGATCGCGCTTCCACTTAAACCATTCACCCTTGGGTCGATTCGGCACGTAGGGCGCCTGGCGGCGCTTGATCATCACGCCTTCGATCACCGGAGAGGGAGGGCTGGCGCGCAGAGCTGCGAGGTCATTCCAACTGTCGAACGGCAATTGCTCGGACTGATCAAAACGCGTGGGATCGAGGCCAGACGTGAAGCTGGTCAGGCGCTTCTGGCGCTCTTCAAAGCCCAGCGAACGCAGATCTTCACCATTGTCAACAAGGATGTCATAGGCCCGTATGAAAGCGGGATGACTAGCGAGCAGCTTCTTGGACACCGTTTTGCGGTTAAGGCGCTGCTGTAGCGCCGAAAATGTTGCGACCTCGATCTCGCCAACCTCTTCGAGCGGGAACGGTTTGCGCACCAGCAGTTCGCCGTCCAACGTGCCCTCAAAGTCCATCGCTTCCATTAGATCGGGGAACGTGCCGGAGATATCGTCGCCGGTACGGGAATAGAGCCGCCGCACGCCATTTTCCGATGCCACCTGCACGCGTATGCCATCCCACTTCCATTCAGCCATGAAGTCTGCAGGGTCGTAACGGGCGTGATCGGGTTCTTCGAAACTGGTGGCCAGCATTACCGGTCGAAAGGGCGCAGAGGCCAGGTTTTCCGGCTTTTCGGTGCGTCCTTCCAGCCAGTCAAACAGTGGCAAATAAGGTGGCTCCAGCCCGTGCCACAGCTCTTCAATTTCGTTGACATCAACATTGCCAAAATTCGCAAGCGCCTGCTTGGCCAAACGGCTGGACACACCGATGCGCAGCCCGCCGGTCACCAGCTTGATCAGGGCGTAGCGGCCAGTAGCATCGAGCCGGTGCAGCCAGCCTTCAACAAGCTTGGGACCGGTGGCACGTGTGGCCTCGTTGAGCTCATGCACCACATCGTCCAGACGCAAAGGCTCGTTTGCGCCGGTAAATTCAGAGGGCCAAGTCAGTGCTATCGTCTCCGCCATGTCGCCCACATAGTCATAGCTGTAACGGAACAGAATGGGGTCCATCCGCTCCTCCACCAGCGCTCGCAGCATGGCGGGTTTGACGGATTTTATGTCTAGATCGCGAGTGATCGCCGCTAACGCGTAGCCGCGAATTGGGTCCGGCTGATCGCGAAAATAGTCCTCCAGAAGCCGCAACTTTCCATTGCGAGCTGGGGTGAGAAGAAGACGGTCCAGAAGGGCGGCGAAGGCTTGCATGATGACGTTCGATATAGAGCAGCACGTGCTGTCAGCTAGCGGGTCGGCATGCCTTCAAATTTTGGCAGATCATCCGGCACCTTGTCCCAAGCCTGAGCTTCAGCCGTGAAAATCACGCGCTGCGGTGTAAATGCCGTGGGGTCGTCCAAAGCACCGGCGATGACATAAACCGCAGAAGAGAACTGGCTGTTGCGATTGAACAGTGGAGAGCCGCACTCACCACAAAAATGATGGGTGACGACGTTGCCCGACGCCGCCGTGTAAGCGTGGGTGACGGGAGTGCCGGTCAATTCAAAACCGTCATCCTTGAAGATCATGATGGGTGCATGCCCGGCCCCGGTCATCTCCTGGCATCGGGTACACTGGCAGATGAGCTGAAAGCGGGCGTTCCTCTGGACCTTGAAGCGAACTGCGCCGCAGCGGCAGGAGCCCTTATACATTGCCCAGTTCCTTACCCTGCTCCCTGCCATTTTCCCTGCGCAAATGTTCCATCTCGCTTCTCATCGCACGCATTTCTTCGAGAATTTGCGTGTTCTGATCTCTCAGAGCTTCGCGATCATCATTGGCTTCGGCTTCATGCTCAGCCTGCATGGCGGAGACTATGATACCGATAAACAGGTTCAGCACCACAAAGGACGTGGAGAGGATGAAGGGCACAAAGAAAGCCCAGGCCCATGAATAAGTCTCCATGACCGGGCGGACGATGCCCATGGACCAGCTTTCCAGCGTCATGATCTGGAACAGAGAATAAGCGGACGCGCCCACCGAGCCAAACCAGTCAGGAAACGCGGCACCGAACAGTTTGGTGCTCATCACTGCGAAGACGTAGAACACCAACCCCATCAAAACGATGATGGAGCCCATGCCCGGCAGCGCTTCCACCAATGCCCCCACAACGCGGCGCAGGGCCGGCACCACCGAGATGAGCCGCAGGACCCGTAAGATCCGCAGTGCCCGCAGCACCGACAATGCGCCGGATGCCGGCATGAGGGATATGCCGACAATGATCAGATCGAACCAGTTCCAACCGGATCGGAAAAACCGACCACCAAACGCAAATAATTTGAGCAATATTTCGACGACGAATATGCCCAACACCAGCTTGTCAAAGACAAGCAGTGCCGGGCCAATTGCGGCCATGACGGCTTTCGATGTTTCCATGCCCAGGGTTATTGCGTTGATGGCTATGATGGCCGTGATGAAGGCCTCAAACCGGCGGCTGGTTAGAAAGGCGCGGAGCCTTGCGCGCATGCCTTGCTGGTCGGTACTGGAAGAGATGGGGTGTAGGCTTTCGACCATGGAAGTGCAGGCTTTCTTGTCGCGACCAATTGCTAGTCGTTGGTTCTATTCGCTCTCATCGTCATAGCCAACGAGGTTGAGCGGTTTTGCGGCAATGCCCTGCAATTCGCACCAGCGTACAAGGGCTTCTTCTCGGCCATGGGTTACCCACACCTGCTCGGGGCGCAGGTCGGTGATGGTTTCGGTCAGTTCCGCCCAGTCGCAATGGTCCGAAATCACCAATGGAAGCTCCACGCCTCGTTGTTTGGCGCGTTGGCGCACCATCATCCAACCAGAGCAAAACACAGCCATGGGATCGGGGAACCGACGACCCCACTTGTCAGCAAATGCCGATGGCGGCGCGACGATAACCTCTCCGGCAAACTGATCTTTCTTGCCACGCTCAATGGTCGCGGGGCGCAGTTCGCCCAGCGCAATTCCCTCACTTTCATAGAAATCACAGAGCTTTTTCATGGCACCATGAATGTAAATTGGGTCGTGATAGCCACCATCTCGCAGCAGGCGGATGATGCGTTGCGCCTTACCCAATGCATATGCTCCGACCATGTGGGCGCGCTCAGGAAACTGTTTCAGCGAACCGATGAGCTTTGCGACTTCATCGGCGGCAGGCGGGTGATTGAAGACCGGCAGGCCGAACGTGGCCTCAGTTATAAAGACATGACATCGTACGGGCTCATAGGATTGGCACGTCGGGTCCGGGCGCACCTTGTAATCGCCGGACGCGACGATGCGCAGACCTTTCCACTCCACACATATTTGCGCTGAGCCCAAAACGTGACCGGCGGGGTGGAATGATACGTCAACTTCGCCAATGCGGTGCACCTCTCCCCATTCGCTTGCCTGGGTGGCTTTGGCGTGGTTATCGCCATATCGGATCGCCATGATCTTGAGGGTCTGATCGGTGGCCATTACGTGGTCATGGCCGGGCCGCGCGTGGTCAGCATGGCCATGGGTGATCAAGGCGCGCTCAACCGGACGCACCGGGTCAATGTAGAAATCACCCGGCGGACAATAGAGTCCGGCAGGTTCCGGGCGCAGAAGCTGTTCGGGGAGAATCGGCATGAGCGATATATAGGTCGACGTGGCGCGCGGGCATCAAGTGCGCACAAAAAACCCCGCTTGGCGAACCAAGCGGGGCTGGAGGTCATGCAATTTGCCAGCTGGCAATTACATATTCATGCTTACATTGCCGGACGGTAGACCACTGCGTCCGGGTCAGACTTGTAAGTCTCGGCATTCCACTCCGGCAGATCTTTCAACTGCTCTTCTGTGGCTGCCACCTGAATGGCGGACCATTCCGCATCCGCGCTTTCACGCATGATTTGCAGTTCGTTGAAGCCCAGTGCGACTTCCTTTTCGCCGATACCGAAGAAACCACCAACGTCCACGATAACGGCGTCAATGTTGCCCTCTGCATTCAAAATGAAATCATCGATTTCGCCGATACGGTCGCCATCAATGCCCATGACCGAATAGCCGAGCATGGTGTCTGCGCTGATTTCCGCGCTGGTCATCGGCACCATCAGGTCATTTTCCATGTCCAGCTCAATTGTTGGCACCAACTGCTCTGTCGCGCCTTCGGCAACGACCATTTCATTGTCGGTTTCCATCGGCTCGGTGGCGGTCTGCATCATTTCTTGTGCGCCAGTCTCAAGCTCGTTTGCTGCAGACATTTCGCGGTCAGTGGATGCAAAGACCGCACGGTCAAACTCGGGAACAGCTTCGAGGCTTTCTTGTGTGAACTCGCCGGTCAGCCAGCGCTCGCCGTTTTCGCCCGTCTGATAGGACAGCTTGGAGAACTCAACGGCGACATCCTTTTCGCCAATTCCGACAAAGCCGCCGACGCCGACGATCGCTGCAATCACGTCACCATTTGGCGACAGAATGACATCGTTGACATCACCGATGGCTTCGCCCTGCTCGGCCGCAGACGTGTAGATGGTTGCGCCGATCAAATTGGAGGCCAGAATTCGGTTTTCGCTATCGGCGGCGAAGAACCCGTCGGTGGCGGCGGGTGCCTCGATGGAGACGTCGCTGTCGAAGACGGGCTTCATGTCGGCCTGGGCGATTGCGGCACCAGTGCTCAGAAGGCCTGCAATTGCTGTTGTGGCCAGAAGACGGGTAAGCATGTAATGCTCCTTAAGTGAGTGTTTGCTCGCCCGCCCCGCGCTTCGGTGTCCAACCTTGCGGGGCGGTTACACGTCCAACGGAATCTGCCAGTATTCGTTCCGGCGCGGCATAGAAAAATGGCCAGGACTTTCGTCCCGGCCATCATATTGTTCTGCTTATTATTCAGCGGTGGGCTTACCGCTTAAGCAGGCTGACCAAAGGGCGGTCGCCCAGAGGCA
>JBCDIB010000156.1:0-6073 GCA_038749385.1 Pseudomonadota bacterium
CCGCCAGCCATGGCAGATGTTGCTGTAAGCGATGCGACGGATGCGGCGAAAATGCCGGTGGTGATAATCTTCTTCATCTTGGTGAAGCCCCTTCCCAAAGCCGAGTTTGCGGCTGATGCGTTTGAAGTCACTCTCCCAGCGACTGACTTACGAATACGTCAACGGCACCCTAATCATGGGCCAAGGTTAATCAACATGTCGGGAATGTGGCCGAAAAGACGCATTTTAGAGACCTGACTTAAGGGAAAAAACGCTCCTCGATTTCGAAATCGGCGCGAAAACCGCAAAAACAGGCACCGCGCCGCCAAGCCAAGCTCGCACCTGCCCTCAAAAAGATGAAAAAAGTGGCGTGGCAAAAAAACCACGCCAACTTTCAAAGATGCGGAAAATGCCGCTTTTTATCGCACAAAGCGCCTAAATGGCGGCCATGCGATCTCGCGCCTCGCTTAGTTTGATGCCTTCAGCCTGATAATTAGCCAGCTTCTCGCGATTCTCTTCAACGACTTCCGCTGGAGCATTGGCGACAAATTTTGCATTGCCGAGCTTCTTTTCCAGGCGGTCGATCTCTTTGGCATTACGCTTGATCTCATCGTCCAACCGCTTCGTCTCGGCGTCAAAGTCCACGATTCCCGCGACTGGCAGGCAAAGCGTAACGTCACCATAGACAATCTGCACCGCACCACTTGGCACAGCGTCAGCCACACCAATTTCCGGCGCTCGGATCATGCGGGAAATGACCGACTTCTGGGCCAGAAGACGGGACGTGATCGTCTGGTCAGCACCCACGACGAATAGATCGATCTCCTTGCCCGGCGCGATGTTCATCTCAGATCGTGCGGAGCGAACGGCGCTGACGAGGCCCACAAGCCACTCTATGTCCGCAGTCGCCTCCGCATCCCGCAATTTGCCTTCCGGCCACCGAGCAAGCGCGGCGACGCCGGCATCTGCGCCGTGCAAATGCTCGTGAAGCACTTCGGTTATATACGGCATAAACGGGTGCATGAGCTTGGAGATTTCTGACAACACATAGCCTGTGGTGGCGCGTGCCTCAGACTTGGCCGCTTCGTCGGCATCGCCTTGTAAAACGGGCTTTGCCAATTCCAGATACCAATCGCAGAACTGGTTCCAGACAAATCTGTAAGCCTCGGCCGCCGCGTCGTTAAACCGATAGCTCTCTATGTTCTGCGAAACTGAGTCCACCGCTGCAGTTAAGCTGCTGAGTATCCAACGGTTTACCGGATCCTTAGCGCTCGCGGGATCGAACGCCGGGTCGAACTTGGCATCGTTCATTTCGGCGAAACGCGCTGCGTTCCACAGCTTGGTACCGAAGTTGCGGTAGCCGGCGATGCGGCCTGTATCTAGTTTCAGGTCCCTGCCCTGCGCCGCCATCGCCGCCAGCGTGAAGCGCACGGCGTCCACTCCGAACTCATCGAACAGGTCCATCGGGTCTATGCCATTGCCTTTGGACTTGGACATTTTCTGCCCGTCCGCCGCACGCACCAGCGCGTGGATATAGACGGTGTGAAACGGCTCCTTACCTGTGAAATGCAGCCCCATCATCATCATCCGAGCGACCCAGAAGAAGATGATGTCGAACGCGGTGGAGAGGACCGACGTTGGGTAGTAGGTCTCCAGCTCCGGCGTTTCGTACGGCCATCCGAGCGTCGAGAACGGCCAGAGAGCCGATGAGAACCATGTGTCGAGGACGTCCGGGTCGCGGAAGAGACCTATAGAATTAATACTGGCGATATCACCGCTGTCTGATGGAGAATATCCGACACTTGGGATGCCGAAAACTCCCGTTTCGGCCCCACCTGATCCATCGTCATAGATTCGGATGTTCTCTCCATAGTATCGCGACGCGAGTTCAAATGCCTCTTGTTCGCTCTTGGCGACAAATTGGCGGCAGCCAGCACCAAGGGTTCCGATGCGGGACAAAGCACTATCAATTTCTGCTCGACTATAAGGAGTATCTCGTTTGGGAAGTTCCGGCCCATACCAGACCGGAATCTGATGCCCCCACCAAAGCTGGCGCGAGATGCACCAGGGCTGGATGTTGCGCATCCACTCGAAATAGGTCTTGTCCCAGTTCGACGGCACGAATTTCGTGCGCCCCTGCTCCACCGCCGCGATGGCCGGCTTGGCCAGCGTCTCGGCATCGGCGAACCATTGGTCGGTGAGCATCGGCTCGATGACCACTTTCGAGCGGTCGCCAAAGGGCTGCATGATCTTTTTGGCTTCGACGAGGGGCACTTCCGAGCGGACTTCGCCGCCCTCCTCCGGCGCCAAAGGTGCTTTGACTGGCCCAAGACAAGCGTCAGTTTCCGGCACCATGATGGCGAGACCCTCGGCGGTTATGTCGGCGACAACTTTATCGCGCGCCTCAAACCTATCGAGGCCGCGATATTCCTCCGGCACAAGATTGATGGCATCCACCGTTTTCGCATCCGGTAGAACGCCGCTTTCAACGATTTGTTTCGCCTTACCCGCCTCTTCGGCATAGGGCGCGCCGTCGGCCCGCATCGCGCCCTTGGTGTCCATGAGGCGGTAAAGCGGAATGGCGTTGCGCTTGGCGACCTCATAATCGTTGAAATCATGAGCACCGGTAATCTTCACTGCGCCGGAGCCAAAATCGGGGTCGGGATATTCGTCGGTGATGATGGGAATAAGCCGGCGATGCTCTTTTGGACCAACAGGAATTTCGCACAATTTGCCAACGATAGAGGCATAGCGTTCGTCGGACGGATGCACCGCAACAGCACCGTCACCCAACATGGTTTCCGGGCGTGTTGTGGCAATCGAAATGTAATCCCGCGTCTCGCGCAGGGTCTCGTTGCCGTCCTCATCTTTCTCGACATAATCGTAGGTCACACCACCAGCGAGCGGATATTTGAAGTGCCACATGTGGCCGTTGACCTCGATATTCTCAACTTCGAGGTCTGAGATCGCGGTTTCGAATTTCGGATCCCAGTTGACCAGCTTTTTGTCGCGGTAGATCAGGCCTTCCTCGTACAGGCGCACGAACACTTCCATGACGGCGCGCTGCATCTGATCGTTTTCTTCGGTGGGGTCACCCATTGTGAAGCGATCACGGGACCAGTCGAGGCTCGCACCAAGGCGTTTGAGCTGGCCGTAAATCGTGTTGCCGCTCTCGGCCTTCCACTTCCAAACCTTGTCGATAAATTCGTCGCGGGTGAAGTCTGTGCGTTTCGTGCCGTCGGCATTCAGTTGCCGCTCCACCACCATTTGCGTGGCAATGCCCGCATGATCTGTGCCGGGCTGCCACAAGACGTTTTTGCCATTCATGCGGTTGTAGCGCACCAGAATGTCTTGCAGCGTATTGTTAAGAGCGTGGCCCATGTGCAGAGAGCCGGTGACGTTGGGCGGCGGAATGACGATCGTGAATGCGTCCGCCCCGTCTTTGGCCCCCGCGCCCGCGGCGAACGCCTGTGCTTCATCCCATTTGTCCGCGATCCGCTTTTCGGAAGCGGCGGCATCGTAGTGCTTGTCGAGCATAATAATTCCGTTTCGACCGGAGCTGTGCGGCCGATTGATTTCCATTGCTGTGGTAAATCGCAGACGTGGCCTGCAGGTCAACCATCAAAGGCAAACAGACCAGCGCTTAAAAAGCCAAGAGCCCTGCTAGGACCCTCTGGCCACCCGCTGGATTTCTTCGCGTACAAGGCGCTCCACCAATTGGGGCAGATTGTCGTCAAGCCATGTCTTGACCATGGGGCGCAGTACGCTGTCGGTGAGGTCCTCGAGCGACCGGTGTCGGGCCGCCAGTGCCTGTTCCAGCTGTGCAAAGCCGTTTGCTACGGCTGCATCGGTTTCCGGTTCTAACAAGCCCGCGGGCAGTTGCGCCGAAGCGTTGTCCATCACACGCTCAGCCAAATCCATAGCGGGCACCGATGATGCTTCTTCCGGCAACTCAACCGGCGGCTCCACCGGCTCAGCAAGCGGAGCGTCCAGAACGAGAGGTTCGTCGTAAAAGCCAGTGTCCGCAACGGGCACTTCATCCGCTTCCTGCGTCAACTCAAGCGGTGCCTCGAATATCTCCTCAGGCTGAGCGGCCGCGGAGGTGGTAAGTTCTGGCTGTTCCGCGGCCTGTGGTGCGGGAGCGGTCGGCAATTCCAGGGACAATGCTTCGTCTTCCACTGGCGCAGGATCGAACTCTGGCATTACGGCGGTGTCGTCAATCTCGTCGGCAATTGGAATTGGCGCGTTGATTTCAGTTTCCGGTGCAGCGGCATCTGCAACCGCCGGTGCGGCCACCTGCTCCTCGGCTTGTTCAGTGTGCTCATCGGAAATTATCCGGCGAATGGACGCCAGAATCTCTTCCATCGACGGCTCTGCGGACGCGCTTTGCTGGGCCATTTTATTACTCAACTCCAAGGATACACCGGTGTAGCACAGCTTATGCGGCCACATGGCTGATTCGCTTCAACCTACCAAAGCAAACCACGCTTGAGTATCGCAGAACCAGCGTCCGGCAACGCAGCACACAGACTTTTCACTGGCCCAACTGAGCCGTTGTAAGCCTGAACGAGCACCTCAGAATCTAAACGGAAGAAGCCGCTTAGCCTATTGGCCGCTGGGTGTGCGCAGCCCGTACCATTTGTCTTTGACCTGCTCATAATGCGCGCGATCATCGTAATATTTGACGCCAAGCCCCATGGAGCGAGCTGTCAGACGGCCTGTGGCCGCTGCAACCGCGAAAGCTGCTGCCTTTTGGTTGGCCTGCGCCTGAGCAAGTCCGATGCGCGCATCGTTCACCGTGCGCTGGCTGGACAGGACATCCAGCGTTGTCCGCTGACCAACATTTCGCTCTTCCACGACGCCTTCCAGTGCCAAGCGACCGGCCTCCAGCTGTGCCCGGTTAGCCGACACCGCTGCGCGAGCCGCCTGTAGCTGGGCCCATGCCTCTTCAATATTGAGTCGGATTTCGTCGCGCGTGCGGTCGACACCAATTCGTTCGGCAGACAGGTTCTGCTTGGCCTGACGGACGTTTGCGTAGTTTCTGCCACCCGCAAACAGTGGGATTGTTAGCGTCGCAGTTACCGATGCTTCATTGAAGCTGCCCTGGGGTGTCGTCGTGGTGACTGCGGTCAGCGCACCTGTCAGATCGAGCGATGGCAACAGAGCGCCCTCGGCGATCTTAACACCGAACTTCTGACTGTCGGCTGCGTATTGCTGGGCCTTAATCGCGGGATGGCGGGACAGAGCAATCTCACGTGCCCGAGCAAGGCTCGAAGGGATAAGATGCGTTGGAACCCTAACTGACTGCAAATTGGTAGGCGACGCGCCAATGATCTGCCGGTACTGGGCTTCGGAAATGCGAAGCGTAGCCTCCGCAGAACTGATTGACGCGCGGGCCGCTGCCTGTTGAGCCTGCGCGGTGGCAATGTCTGTGCGTGTGCCCTCGCCTACGTCAAACCGGGCGCGGGCGGCACGCACTTGCTCATCCAAAAATGCCAGATTGCTCCGCTGCAAACTCACCAGTTGCTGGTCGCGCAACACATTTATGTAGGCGATTGCACCGGCGCGCATGATGCCCAGCTCTGTGTTGGCCAATCCAGCACGAGTGGCGCGCACGCCCGCTTCAGCCTGCCGGATCGAATTTACAGTGCGAAAACCGTTGAACAGGTTCTGATCGACCTGAATGCCTGCGGAGGCCCGGCTGGAACCGACACCATCAGTGTTCGATGTCGATCCCGAAATGCGGCCGTGAATGTTTGGCAAAAAGCCAGAACGCGCCAGCGGCACATTTTCATCGGCAGCACGAAGACTTGCGCGCTGTTGATTGATCTGCGGATTGTTGGTGTAGGCGCGGCTGAGCGCGTCGCGCAGCGATTCTGCAGAAGCCGCACTGGCAAAGCCTAGTGCGGAGACAGCCACTGCCGAAAGCACAAAGATGCTGTGGCGCACTGACGAGATGTAGGCGGCGCCCCGAAATGTAGAGCGTGTTGACTTGGTTTTTGAGCCCGAATGAAACGTCACAACCGCCCCGCAAGTCATGTGATAAGGTTACCCTAGAGGGCATTTGTCGCTTCAAATACCGCTGGCAGGTTTA
>JBCDIB010000157.1:0-6028 GCA_038749385.1 Pseudomonadota bacterium
ATAGCCGCAATAGGGTGTGCCGTCATATTCCAGCGTGACGCGGTAGCGGGGCATGGCTCAGGCGCTCGCCAGCTTGGTGCCGGCGGCTATGGGCGTGCCGCGAAGAAACTCGGCAGCCTGACCGGCAGATTTGCCAGCGCGCTGAATTTCCACCAGCCGCACCGCGCCCTGTGCACATGCAATGGTCAGGGCATCATCAAGCACCGTGCCTGGCTCACCAGAACCGTCTGTCAGCTCACAGCGCAGCACCTTCACCCGCTGGGGCTTGCCGCTAATTTCCATTTCGCACCACGCGCCGGGAAAGGGCGAAAGGCCGCGAATATGGTTGTGCACATCAGCGGTTGGCTGATGCCAGTTTATGCGGGTCTCGCTCTTTTCAATCTTGCGGGCATAGGTGACACCGTCCTGCGCTTGCGGCGTAAAATGCAGAGCGCCCGCTTCCATAATTGCCAGCGCCTCCACCATAAGCCCAGCGCAGGCCACCGACATTTCGTCGTGCAACTCGCCCGCGACCATATTAGGCCCGATGGCGATCTCGTGGGACAGCGCTACCGGTCCTGTGTCGAGCCCGGCTTCCATTTTCATGATCTGTATCGCGGTGTTCTCGTCTCCCGCCATGATGGCCCGCTGTATGGGCGCCGCTCCACGCCATCGGGGCAGTTTCGATCCGTGGCCGTTGAGGCACCCCAAGCGCAGCGCATCAAGTACTGCTTGGGGTAGCAGCAAGCCATATGCCACCACCACGGCAACGTCCGCATTTAGGGCGTTCAGGGCCTCACGGTCTTCTTCCTTTTTGAAGTTGAGCGGGGTGCGTATCGGCAGCCCCAATTCGTCGGCAGCCTTATGAACCGGCGAGGGAACCTGCTCCAATCCGCGCCGCCCGCCAGCACGGGGCGGCTGGGTGTAGACGGCAACTAGCTCGTGGCCCGCCCCGTGCAATGCCTTCAAGGTCGGCACGGAGAAATCCGGTGTGCCCATGAATATGACGCGTAACGTCATTTCAGCACCGGCACATAAATATCGTGAAGGGCCATGGGCTAGCCAACCATGGCGGGAGGGTTTTGCTTTGCCAGTTTGGTGAACTTGCGCACCACCATGTCACGCTTCAGCTTCGACAGATAATCGATGAACAGTTTTCCATCGAGGTGGTCGATCTCGTGCTGCAGGCACACGGACAAAAGACCTGTTGCATGCAAATGCTGTTGCTTGCCGTCCAGATCTATGTAGTCGACCTTTGCCTCTGCAGGCCGCTCGACCTCGGCGTAGTAATCCGGGATGGACAGGCAGCCTTCATCGTAGACGCCGCGCTCATCGGACAGCCATTGCAGTTGCGGATTAATCATCACGATGGGGTCGCGCACAGGTTCACCAGGCTCTTCGCCCTCTTCGTTCGCCGCACGTTCCGCCACATCCATCACCAGCATGCGGATTGGCTCTGCCACTTGAATGGCCGCAAGTCCGATGCCCGGGGCATCATACATCGTATCCAGCATGTCCTGCGCGAACGCGCGCACCTGGTCGTCCACTTGCGCGACAGGTTTCGAGACCTGTCGCAAAATCGTATCGGGCAAAATGACAAGCGGACGCACGGACATGGGCAAACCAGATTTGTAGTGAATGGCGAGCGGAACCTAGGCATCGGCCCTGCACGGGTCAACCGGACGCGAAGTTGTGGGCGAGGGGCTGCGTTCGTTCTTTGTTCTTGTGACGATTTGTGGATTGAGCTATCGCTGAGTGATGGAAAATTCCGCCGGTCCGACCGCTTTCAATTTCAGTGAACCGTGGCTTGCCATTGGCGACACCTGGCTGACCTACGGCCAAGTGTTCCTCGGCGTTGGCTTAGCGTTGGCATTGCTGGGTCTGGCCATCTGGTGGTCAGGCCGCAAGCGGGCTGCGGAACGGCTGGCTGTGGCATATGAAGCCCAACGCGCGGCGGAGCAGCAGGCAGCCGAAGTTCAGGCCCGCATGGCCGAGGTGCAGAGCGCTCAAAGCCAGATCGCCGGGCAAATGCAAGCGTTTGCCGGGTTGGTGGAAACACGGCAGGCCGACATGGCGCGCTCAGTATCCGAGCGCCTTGACGGCATGAGTCAACGCATGGGCCAGACCCTGGCGGAGAACAACAAGAACACCGCCGAGAGTTTGGCCGGTTTGCAGGAACGGTTGGCGGTTATCGACAAGGCGCAGTCCAACATCACTGCTCTGTCCGATCAGGTGTCGGGTTTGCAATCTATTTTGTCCAACAAGCAGACCCGCGGCGCATTCGGGCAGACCCGTATGGAGACGATCATTGCCGATGGTTTGCCGCAGGGGGCCTATGCGTTTCAATCAACGCTTTCCAACGGCAAAAAGCCCGACTGCCTGATCTTTATGCCCAACGACACCCCGCCCCTGGCCATCGACGCCAAGTTCCCGCTTGAGGGGTGGAATGCCATGCGCGACGCGGAAGCGGCGGATCAGGACACCCAGCCGGCCATGAAGCGCTTCACCGCAGACATGGATGTCCATATCAAAGCCATTGCCGAAAAGTACCTGATCACTGGCGAGACCCAGGATACGGCCTTCCTGTTTGTTCCCTCAGAAAGCATCTTTGCAGACATTCACGAGCGCTTTGAAACCGTGGTGCAAAAGGCCCACAGGGCACGGGTTGTGATCGTGTCGCCGTCGCTCCTCATGTTGTCTGTGCAAGTGGTGCAGTCGGTGTTGAAAGACGCGCGCATGCGCGAACAGGCGCACTTGATCCAACGCGAAGTCGGGATGTTGATGGATGATGTGCGCCGTGTGGATGAGCGGGTTGAGAAATTGGCCACGCATTTCCGGCAGGCGCAGAAGGATGTGGAGCTGATACAGACCTCCACCGGCAAGCTGGCCCGCCGGGGCGAGAAGATCGGCGAATGGGACATGGAGCCGGACACCAAACAGGTGGAAGGGGAACCCCGAAGAGACCTTCTTTCCGGCTCTTAGAATTTGGTGCGGGACCGTAAAGCCGCACTCAGCGTGCCTTCGTCCAGATAGTCCAGTTCGCCTCCAACCGGCACACCATGGGCCAGGCGTGTTATAGACACGTCCAGCCCCTGCAATCTGTCTGTGATGTAGTGGGCAGTGGTTTGACCATCCACAGTGGCGTTTACGGCCAAGATTATTTCTTTGACTTCGTCTGCTGCTGCGCGGTCCACCAGCTGAGTGATGGAAAGATCATCCGGTCCAACGCCGTCCAGCGGCGAGAGCGTGCCGCCGAGCACATGGTACAGCGCGTTGGATGCGTTTGCCCGCTCCAGCGCCCACAGATCGGCCACGTCCTCCACAACGATGACTGTGCCACGCTCGCGGCGCGGATCGGCGCAAATGGTGCACGGATCGCTGGTATCGACATTGCCGCAGGTAGAGCAAACCACCACGGCTTCCGCGGCGCGGGTGAGGGCACCGGCCAGCGGCACCAACAGATCGTCCTTTCGTTTGATCAGATGCAGTGCAGCGCGCCGTGCCGAACGGGGCCCGAAGCCCGGCAACCGAGCCATCAGCTGTATCAGCCTCTCAATCTCCGGTCCTGTCGCTTGCCTGGCCATGAATATCCGTCAGCCTTCTACATGGGCCATGGGTGAGTGCGCCAAGTGGTGGCGATATCTTCCATCACTTCGTCTGACAATGTCACGTCGGCGGCGTCGATGGCGGTCTTTAGCTGGTCCATATTGGTGGCACCAAAGATAGCGGACGTCATAAACGGCCGCGTCAGGCACCAGGCCAGAGACATTTGCGTCAGATCCAGCCCATGTTTGTCAGCAACTTTTTTGTAAGCGGCTACCGCTTCATGGGCGCTCGGCACATGGCGTCCACCGAGGGTTTTGTTGAGGTCCAAACGCGACCCCGCCGGTATAGCACCGTTCAGATATTTACCGGTCAAAAGGCCGGCACCCAACGGTGAAAAAGACAGCAGCCCAACGTCTTCGTGGTGGCTCAGCTCCGCCCAATCCGTGTCGTGCTGGCGGTACAAAAGGGAGTATTCGTTCTGCGTCGACACCATGCGCGGCAGGCCCTCGGCTTCCGCCATTTGCAGCCATTTCATCGTGCCCCAGACGCTGTCATTGGACAGGCCGATATGGCGGACTTTACCATCGGCAACCAGCTTGCCGAGGGAGCGCAGATTTTCACCCATCAGGTCAAGCGTTTCCTGCGTGTCGACGTCTGAAGGGTCATAGGTCCAATTCTTGCGGAAGTGGAAACTGCCCCGTTGTGGCCAGTGCATTTGGTACAGATCAATATAGTCGGTTTGCAGCCGCTTGAGGCTGCCTTCAATCGCTTCGGCAATTCCATTGCCCTCGAAACCACTGCCGTCCCGCACCCATTTCAGGCCGTCGCCGCTAACCTTCGTGGCCAATACCACCTCGTCCCGGCGACCCCTATCGGCGAACCAATTTCCGATAATTGTCTCGGTGGCACCCTGAGTCTCCGCACTCATCGGGTTGACCGGATATGCTTCCGCCGTGTCCCAAAAGCTGACACCGCGCTCAAGCGCATAGTCCATCTGCTCGAAAGCTTCGGCCTGGCTGTTCTGGGTGCCCCACGTCATGGTGCCAAGGCACAGCTGGGTGACGTGCAAATCTGTGCGGCCGAGCCGCCGTGTTGGCATTGTCATGCGTTTTAATTCCGAGAGTGTTTGGGCTTAGAGAAGACGCTTAGAAGGGCAGCTTCATGCCCGGTGGCAGGGGCAGCCCGGCGGTGATCTCGGCGGTCTTCTCCGCCATCATCTGCGCAGATTTTCCCTTTGCGTCCGTATGTGCAGCGACGATCAAATCTTCCAGAATCTCGGCATCTTCAGGCACAATAAGCGATGGATCAATTTTCAAACCGGTCATATCGCCCTTGCCGGTGAGGGTGACGGTCACGAGGCCCCCGCCGGACGTGCCTTCCACCGTGGCTTCTGCCATCTCTTCTTGCATGGCCTCCATTTTGGCCTGCATGTCTTTGACCTTGCTCATGATGCCCATGAGATCTTTCATTGCGTATCCAGTGCTCGTTATCGGTCTTCGAGCCCGACAAACTCGTCGTCCGGCTCCTCAGGATTGGTTGGAAATTGTTCGTCAGTCGCGGCGCTTTGCATGGCCTCACGCAGACGCACGTCCACAACGCGTGCCCCGGGGAAAGCGTTCAATACAGCGTGGACGGCCGGGTTGGCCTCAGCATCTGCCATGCGCTCGCTCTTGGTGCGGGCGTCAGTTTCAGCGAGTGTCGGTGCGCCTTCTTCTTGGGAAACCGCAATGATCCATCGGGCCCCGGTCCACTTTTGCAACCGCTCCATCAGCAATTGCACGATGCGCTGGTCTGCGCCCTCCACCAGCGAGAATGTAAGATTGGGTGGGGACAGCTCAACAATCCGCAAATCGTTGCGCAGGGCGTTTTTCACCCGCAGGTCGCGGTTTTGCTCGGCCAGTTTCACGAGCGCGTCGAGGGACGTGTAGGCGGAGAGATTCGGTTTGGTCTCGCTTGGGCCCAAAGTGACGTCGGTCACATTCGACACTGCCAAGGTTGCCGAGGGCACAGATATTTCCTGTGGCGTTCCATCCGCCAATTCGTCCAGCGCGGGCTGCGGTGCCACCGCCATCGGGCCATCCGTCATTGTCGGGGATGGGGCACGAGACGTGGCCGGAGACGTGGTCGGAGACTGGGCATTGGGCTGGCTTGGGGGCTGGGCAGGGCGCTGGCTTGCAGACTGGCTGTCCATTTGCGGTTGCTGAGCCATGGCCGTGACATTGCCCACAGAGGCGGAAGACGACGCGCCACCCGTTCCGGCAGGCTGTTTGGCCAAGTGCTTTAGCCGCTCAATCGCTTCCTCTGGCCCGGGCAATTCCGTGGCGTGGGCCATGCGGACCAGCACCATTTCGGCGGCGGCCATGGGATCGCGGGCCATGGCCACTTCCCGCCCGCCCTTAAGCAATGTCTGCCACGCGCGGCCGAGCACGCGGGTGGACAGTTTGCCTGCGAAATCTGTGCCGCGGGTGCGTTCGGTTTCGGTGATGCTGGCATCATTTGCCGC
>JBCDIB010000158.1:0-6020 GCA_038749385.1 Pseudomonadota bacterium
AGCACAAGACGTGTTTGCTCAACATCCAACCGTGGGTCCGATGCCTTTATCACGGACGCATCTGCACGATAGACGATGGCCTTGCGCACCGCACCATAGGTGCCTTCATGGATAGCCCTTGCATCTTCCCGCGCCGCTGATGCCCTAAACAACGAGCCGTAATCCATCGAGCCCTTGCCGATGCCGAGTGTGTAATTACTTTCCACGCCCAAGGTTGCGGGGTCTATCAGCGCCGCTTCGGCAGCTGCATATTTGACGGCCAGATCCCTCGCAGAACTGACAAGTGCAGCCCGTTGTGCAAAGCCATGATCCAAATATAACCCGGTGTTCATCAACCCCACCAGCCCCAGGGCCGTTGCCCAGATGATGGCTTGAGTTTTCAGCATTCTGCGCGTCATGGTGCCCCCAGAGATCGCGGTTTTCAGCGGACTATCGGCCCTGGGCAGTAACCAAACCGTAAAATTTGACCTACCTCCTAAACTTGTGATCAAGGGGCTGTCAGCATTTCCCAACAGGCCAAGAGATCATGAAAGACCGCTTGCAATCCGCGTTGACGGCGCTTGCGCCATATCTCGAGGATGTCCTTGTAACGAACGAAATTGGTGTTTCCCGGCTTGGCCTGTGGGCATGCAATGCCCCAGTCGCCCAGCGCTGTTTGCGCATCAATGGTGATGTGGCGATCGTGCCGCGAACCGACGGTCGCTCTGAATATCTCGCCCTTGAGGGCATGGGCCTCGCACCCCAACCCTTGAACGATGTTCTCCTGGGAGGCGACGGGCCTGACAATAGGAAAGAGACTGGCTCGGCGTTGGATGACGCTTCCCTCGTGCTGCCGGTTCCCTCCCGTGATTTGAGCCTGGGTTTGATTGCGGCCGCTATTCACAGTGCGCGGGATGGGGCGGTCATACTGGTGGCCGGCACCAAAGATCAGGGCATAGACACCATCGCCAAGCGGCTCCGGGAACGGGGTATTGAGCTTGAAAAACGCTCAAAGGCCCACGCCATTGCCCTGCGATTTACGACGGCAAAGGCCCTCCTGGCGGATTGGCTGACGCCGTGTTTGCCATCTGATTTTGAGGCCGGTGACGGTCGCACGTGGCGCACGGCCCCAGGCGTCTTCAGCCATGGACGGTTGGATCGTGGCACTTTGGTGCTGCGCAATCATCTGCCAAAACTGTCGGCCAAGGTTGCAGACTTTGGAGGGGGATGGGGCGCATTGGTGCCGACCATATTCAAGCGCGGCGGTGCCCACGTGCACATGTTTGAAGCCAGCGCCACCGCGCTGCATTTTGCGAGGCACAATCTGGCGGATTTAGCCGGCGACAGCTTGACGCTGCATTGGCATGATCTTGTGGGGGAGCCGGTGGGGCAAACATTTGACCATGTGGTGATGAACCCGCCATTTCACACCGGAAAAATCACAAGCGCCAACCTTGGCGCAGCGTTCATCGGGACAGCGCACACTTCCCTCAAGCCGGGTGGAACGTTGACCTTGGTTGCCAATGTGCACCTGGGTTACGAGCACAGTCTGGCGGACAAGTTTGGAAATTGCGAAGAGTTGGCGCGTGAAGACGGCTTTAAGGTCTTGCGCGCCTTCCGCAAACGGTGAGGGCCGTGAATTACAGCTTCTCGGGATTGGGCATGGAGATCGTGTTGTAGCCCGAGTCCACGAAGTGCACTTCGCCAGTCACTTTGCGCGACAGGTCAGATGCCAAATAAAGCCCGGCACCGCCCACATCTTCGATGGTGACCGATTCCTGCAGGGGCGAGTGGTCCCGCATGAAATTGTACATGGACCTTGCCGACGCAACGCCGGACCCGGCCAGCGTGCGCACAGGGCCTGCGGAGATAGCGTTCACCCGGATGCCCTGCGGCCCGAAATCGGCAGCCAGATATCGCACAGAAGCTTCCAGCGCCGCTTTGGCGACCCCCATGACATTGTAGTTGGGCATGGTGCGGGTGGCACCACCATAGGTGAGAGTGATCAGCGATCCGCCATTAGGCATCAGGTCGGCGGCGCGCTTGGCGATCTCGGTGAACGAAAAGCATGATATGATCATCGTGCGCGAGAAGTTGGAACGGCTCGTGTCCGCATAGCGCCCTTGCAGTTCATTCTTGTCGGAAAAGGCCACGGCGTGAACAAGGAAGTCGATGGTTTCCCATTTTTCCTTCAAAGCGGCTAAAGCCGCGTCCACCGAGGCGATGTTTTCGACATCGACATCCAGCAGCATGTCGGAGCCAACCGATTGCGCCAGCGGGCGCACCCGCTTGCCGAAAGCTGCGCCCTGATAGGTGAATGCCAGCTCGGCGCCTTGATCCGCCAGAGCCTTCGCAATGCCCCAACCGATGGAATGATCATTGGCAACACCCATGACGATGCCGCGCTTGCCCGCCATCAGACCCGGTTTTGTCTCGTTCAATGCGTCAGCCATCGGTTCAGCCTCCATAACGCTGGAAGACCAGCGTTGCGTTGGTGCCGCCAAAGCCGAACGAGTTGGTGAGAGCCACGTTCACGTCCGTGTCCACACGGCTGCGGGCAATGTTCATATTGGCGAACTCGGGGTCCAGCTCTTCAATGTGCGCGCTTTCAGCGACAAACCCATTGTTCATCATCAGCAGCGAGTAGATGCTTTCCTGCACACCGGTTGCCCCAAGCGAGTGGCCCGTGAGGCTTTTGGTTGATGAAATATGCGGCTGGCGCTCGTCGAAGACTTCGGCAATGGCCGCCATTTCCTTAGAGTCTCCTACCGGCGTAGATGTGCCATGGGTGTTGATGTAGTCCACCGGCTCGCCCACATTTTCAATGGCCTGACGCATGCAGCGAACTGCGCCTTCGCCGGATGGAGCCACCATGTCATGGCCGTCAGACGTTGCACCATAACCGACGATTTCACCGTAGATGGTCGCCCCCCGGGCTTTGGCATGCTCCAATTCTTCGAGCACCAACACGCCCGCTCCGCCCGCAATCACAAAGCCGTCGCGACCCACGTCATAGGCCCGGCTGGCAACGGATGGAGTGTCGTTAAACTTCGACGACATCGCGCCCATGGCGTCGAACAGGTTGGACATTGACCAGTCGAGATCTTCCGAGCCGCCGGCGAAAATCACATCCTGTTTGCCCAGCTGGATCACTTCATAGGCGTTGCCGATGCAATGGTTGGAGGTCGCGCAGGCAGAGGAGATGGAATAGTTCACACCGTGAATTTTGAACGGGGTCGCCAGCGTGGCGGAGGCCGTGGAACTCATGGCCTTGGGCACGGCGAACGGGCCGATCCGCTTTGGCGAATTGTTTTGGCGCGTAATGTCCGCCGCCTCGTAAATCACCTTGGTGGACGGACCGCCCGACCCCATGATGATGCCGGTGCGTGGGTTCGTAATGTCGCTTTCTTCCAGCCCGGCATCTGCAATGGCCTGCTGCATGGCGATGAAATTCCATGCCGAGCCTTTGGCCAGAAAGCGCGACTGGCGACGGTCCAGCTGATCGAACGGATCAAGAGTTGGCTCTCCATGCACCTGGCTGCGGAAGCCATATTCCACAAAGTCCGGAGCGGTGGTGATGCCGGATTTTGCGTTTTGCAGGCTGTCGAGCACTTCGTTCACATCGTTGCCGATGGAAGAGACGATGCCCATGCCGGTGATAACCACTCTTTTCATGGAGATTTCCGTTCTTTGCTTAAGCGCATTTGGGGTTGAAAGGCTCGCAGGAAGGCGCCTTAGGCGTCTTCTTCCTGAAACAGGATCACCCGCAAGTCTTCGGCCTTGTAAATCAATTCGCCGTCGGCTTTCATCCAGCCATCGGCGATGCCCATTTTCAGCTTGGAGCGCATGACGCGTTTGAAATCGACACCGAATTCAATCAGCTTGTTTTCCGGCGTTACCATGCCGGTGAATTTGCAGGCACCCGTTGATATGGCACGGCCTTTGCCGGGCTCACCAAGCCAGCCCAGATAGAAGCCCGTAAGTTGCCAAAGGGCGTCGAGCCCAAGACAGCCCGGCATCACCGGGTCCCCCAGAAAATGGCACTGGAAAAACCACAGGTCGGGGTGAATGTCGAATTCTGCTTTGGCGTATCCTTTGCCGTGCTCGCCGCCCTCTTCGGACAGGTCGGTGATACGGTCGATCATGAGCATGGGGGGCACCGGCAGTTGCGCATTGCCCGGTCCGAACAACTTGCCTTCGCCGCACAGCGCGATGTCTTCTTTGCCGTAACTTGTCTTGCGATCAGCCATATTTGTGATCAGCCACTGGGGCCGCCCTCCCGCCTTTGGTCTCCGGTCCGAGTAACATAGGGTAGGGGGGCGTCAAACCAAAAAGGCCAAAACCGGTCGTCGTTTTGCTCGACCTTGCCAGCAGATTTGTCTGTACCGCGGCGTGACCAGTATGGTGGCGGTGGGTGCAAACGGCTGGTAACCCTTGCCAGCATGGCGCATTGCGCGCGCGGCCCGAGACATCTATATTACAGCCATAATTTCGCAGTTATCAGGCCGTATTCCAGAATTATGACCGTATCTAAGCTTCAAGCCCCAGCCAAAAGCGGCTGCCCGACCAGCAATATTCCGCAGATGCTGCGCGGTGCAGGACTGCGCCCCACTCGCCAGCGGGTCGGTCTGGCCGTATTGTTGTTTTCGCGCGGCAATCGCCACGTGTCTGCTGAGCAGATGTTTGAAGAAGCGAGTGCGGCAAACATGCCTATTTCGCTGGCCACCGTTTACAACACTTTGCACCAGTTTACTGCGGCTGGCCTGATGCGAGCTGTGGCCGTGGACAGTGCGAAAACCTATTTCGACACCAACACGTCAGATCATCATCATTTCTACCACGAAGATTCAGGCCAAGTCGTAGACGTGCATGATGCGGACATGCAGGTCGTTGGCCTGCCGGATATTCCTGACGGTATGGAATTGTCCCGCGTTGAAGTGATCGTGCGCCTCAAGCGCAAGGAAGCCAGAAACTAAATTCTGGCCTGTTGCTCCGGGCTCTAGCCCTCGATTTTTTCCTGCGGATACACGCCCCACAGCTCGGTCTGGCGAACCCAGCCATTGCCATTCTTATGGCTGACATCGCACCATGTGCCATTGCAGCTTTCGACATTCACCAAAACATTGGGCTCGAATTTTGCTGTCGTGCGGGCGTCTTCATTGGGCTTGGCACGCGCTTCTATATGGGTCTTGGTTTCGCCGTTGCCCTTCCACGGCGCGGTTGTTGCCGTGCGCTTGCCCGACAGAAGGGAATGATACAGCCAGCCTTCGGTGCCATCCGCATAGCGCACGCGGCGCCACAGATCGAACTCTTGGACCACTTCCAGCGGGGTCCCCACTTTCACGAACATCCATGCCACCGCGTAGTTGCGGCCTGGGCCCACGCGAAGATTGGCGCGCTTGGCTTTCAGGCTCACAAAACGCGGTAGCTCGAGGTTTGAAATACCCTTGCCGACTGCCTGGGCGCTGGCTGGTGCACTGGCGGCGACAAGGCATGCAATCACGGCGGCAATTTTGAAGATCAGGCGCATAAAACTACTCGATACAAAGCCCGGGTGCGCCGGGCACAATACGGTCTTGTTGCCGGTAATAGCGCTTTAAGGTTAAGCATTTGGCTAACATTCGTAACGCTTCGTGCATTTTGTTTGCGAAATGCTGCATTGAAGGCCGCAACAAAGGTTGGGATGATCGTGGAAACCAGTGAACACAATGCGATGGGCAAAGCGAAACCGCGCGTGGCGGTGACCCGCCATCTGCCAGACGCGGTGGAAGCCCGAATGGCCGAGTTGTTCGACGTGCAATTCAACGCTAGCGATCAGCCCTTCGACCGTGATCAACTGGCTGCAGCGATGGCGGATTGCCAGGTGCTGGTCCCCACGGTCACAGATGTCATTGACGCCGAATTGATCGAGGGTGCGGGGGAAGACCTCAAACTCATCGCCCACTACGGCACGGGCGTTGAAAATATAGACGTTGAAGCCGCGAGCGCCCGGGGCATAACCGTCACCAATACGCCAAATGTGTTGAACGACGACACAGCTG
>JBCDIB010000159.1:0-5999 GCA_038749385.1 Pseudomonadota bacterium
GCGGTGCATGACCGATATCTGCGCCGCAGGGCCGCCAAAGGAGAGGATACCGATGCGCCAGAAAATGGCTAGCATTTGGCTGGTTGTCGGGCGAGCGGGGGATGAATCAGTCATGGGTATGGGTCTCGTTCTGAGCGTCCAGCACCCAGCGAAACAGGGCGTCATAGGCGGGAAATGCAGCTTCGCATTGCTGGTTGTCATCTCTGTGAATGCGGCTCAGCCCCAGCGATATTGCCAACAGGCCCCGCGCTTCTGGAACCGCGTCAGGAGTGCCCAGGTCGGCGGCGCGAATGATGTTGGCTAATTTGGCCAATGCCGGGGTTTCGAGGCCAAAATGGCCGAGCAGCGCATCGAAGGTGCATCGATTGGATTGGTGGCCAAGAGGCGCGCCATCGACGTCGAATGCTGTGGCTGCGAACCTGTCGGCCACATTCAACACTTGGGAAGGCGCGACGAAAAGGAATTGCGCATTGGAGTCGACAAAATGGCGCACGAGCCAGTGGCAGGCCACACGGTCAATCTTGGGGCGATGCCGCGTCACCCATGATGTCGGGGTCGAAGTGGCAAGTTTAGGTACGGCGTTCAATGGCAAAAGTGGCAGGACAGCATCGCGCCAGCCAAAATGACCGCCGGTCAGCACCGTGGCCTTGCGCCCGGCAGAGCGCAGTTGCGCCGCCACGCCCATGGAAAGTTTGAGGCCCTTTTGGCAGTAAACGAGTGTTTCATCCGAGGCATCGTTTGCAGAACTGAGCATTGCGGGCAGATCATCGAAGGCCACGCTCCTTGCCAGCGGCAGCACGGTGAGGTCGGCGGCGATGTCTTCAGCAAGCCGCACGTCGAGTATAAGCGGCGGTTGCGCCGTCTCTATCAGCCGCCATAGGGCAGCAGGTTCTATTTCGTTGAAAGCAGCCATGGCAGCATCCTCCGGTTTTACGGTTGGGATGCGAGACGGGGCCGAAGGCTGACGGGGCGCTCGCTGGCCCCTGAATGCACAAATGCTAAACCCGAGTAGGCCCGAGCTTGGCAGCTGTCAAATATTAGCCGACTCACCCTAGCTTTCAGGCACACCTTCGGTGGGTCCCCCGGCTTCTTTCCAAGCACCAAAGCCGCCAATGTTCGTCACCGATGTGTAGCCCATCTCCTGGAGGGTCTTGCCGGCAAGGGCTGCCTGGCCACCTGCGGCGCACATGACCATAATGTTCGCATTTTTGGTCAATGCCGCATTATGCAATGCGGAGGTCGGGTCAGCAGCGAACTCCAGCATGCCGCGGGGCACCTGAACCGCGCCCTGAATGGTGCCTGTGTTGGCAATCGCGCCGGAGTCTCGCACGTCAAGAAAAACGGTATTGTCGCTTCCAAACTTGCTCACGGCCTCGTCGGCTTCAATGCGTGGCACAGATTGATTGGCTTCGTCGAGATAGTCTGTTGAAGTCTTCATGCTTGGCTTTCTGTCTTTGGTGTTTGCTTACGCGTGTGTGATTTGCAGGTGAGCATGATATGATGCAGTGGCAAGTCCAGACGCTTTTTAATTGTTCAAACAATCACTGGGACAACATCATGGCCAAGCACTTCACCCGACGCTTCTTGCTAAATTCTGGAGCCAGAATTGCCGCCGGCCTCGCAGCACTGGCGGCCATACCGGGCACAGCATCTGCTGCCAGCGGCAGCTTTTCCGGCCAGGGAAGATACAAGGTCTCCGGCGTTGCGAAGCTGGAAGGCCGGATCCTCACCTTGTCCGGTTTTTCATCGTCGCGGGGCCCGGATGTTTTCGTGCATGTAGGTAATGGCGGACCGGACCACCGGGTAGCCAAATTGAAGAGCTTTAGCGGCGATCAAAGCTACGAGTTACCGGCATCCATTAATCCCGCATCGATCAGCTCCGTGCACATTTGGTGCCGAGCATTCGGCGTGAATATGGGTCAGGCCAATCTGCGCTAGGCGTCTGCCGGTGCGTCGGACCCTGGTGTGAAGCCTGATGACGGGCCAAAGGCGCTTGCCAAGGGCGCAATGACGCATACAACCACATGGGACATCACCCACTCGAGGAATATCCATGACCGCCTTTAATCTTGAGCTACTGCGCACGCTTTGCGAAACCCCCGGCGTTCCGGGCAATGAGCACCGTGTGCGGGCACTGATCGAAAGCGAAGTCAAAGGCCTGTTCGATGAGGTGGAAACCGATGCCATGGGGTCGTTGCTCTGCGTTAGGCGGTCACGCACAAATTCCGACAAACCGCGACGCGTTATGCTGCTCTGCCATATGGATGAAATTGGCTTTCTCGTCAGTCATGTCACCGATAAGGGCTTTGTGCATGTGCAGCCCGTGGGTGGATTTGATGCCAGAAACCTGTTTTCGCGGCGGGTGCTGGTCTCAACCGATACCGGCGATTTGAAGGGCGTGATGAACCCCGGCGGACGACCCGTGCACATCGCCTCGCCGGAAGAACGCAAGAAGATCCCAGACCCCCATGAGTTTGTGATCGACCTTGGGTTGGGCGAGGCCACCAAGGACAAAGTGAAAATTGGCGACATGGTGACCATGGACGAGCCGCTGATGGAAATGGGTGAGCACATCGTCTCCAAAGCGTTGGACAATCGCATCGCCTGCTGGCTGGGAATCGAAGCTATTCGTGCATTGGGTGACGCGGACCATGATTGCGAAATCCATGTCGCGTTCACCTGCCAGGAGGAAGTGGGCCTGCGCGGCGCACGTACGGCAGCGTTCAAGGTTCAGCCGGACATAGGGTTTGGCGTCGACACCACCCTCGCCTGCGACACGCCAGGTGTGCCGGAGCAGGACAAAACCACATCACTGGGGGCAGGCTTCGGCCTCCACGTGAAGGATTCCAGTTTCATTGCTGACCGCGAATTGGTTCAAGAGATCGAAAAACTGGCACGGGACAAGGACATACCCTTCCAGCGGACAATGCTGCGGGCCGGAGGTCAGGATGGTGCGGCGGCGCAACAGGCAGCGGCGGGCGCACGGGCCGTCGGCATCGTGGTCGGCACCCGCTACATCCACACGGTGACTGAAATGATCCACCGCGATGATCTTTCAGCCGCGCGGGATATTCTTGCGGCCTACCTCGAACAAGCATAACCGGCAGATTTAGGCGCGGGCTCGAAACGGATAAACATTTGCGCCAAATTCCACTGATGGGTCGTCGTTCGTGGCCGTTGGCCTCAAATCCGACATATCCTGGTAAGCCCACACGCGATTGCGGCCGTTTTGTTTTGCGCAATACAAGCCCTTATCGGCCAACGTCATGGCCTCTGAGAGGTCCGCTGAACCGTGGAATTCTGCAACACCAAAGCTCGCAGTGACTTCTAGAGATATGATGTTTCCGGCGTTGTCTTTAACTTCGATGGGCGGATCTGAGACCGCCTGCCGGAATCGTTCACTCATCAGACGAGCCATGTCGCGGTTGACCGTAGGCATCACCATGCAAAACTCTTCACCGCCCAGACGGACGATGGAGTCTTGCGGGCGCAGAAGCGCTTTGATGCGTTTGCTCACTTCGACCAAAACCTGATCACCAGCCGCGTGGCCGTGCGTGTCGTTGACCTTTTTAAAGCGATCAAGATCAAGCACCGCCAAGCCATGGGGTGGACTGACGCTGTCGCGGCTGTTTTCCAGATTGGCGATGATATCAGACAAGCCCCGGCGGTTGGCCAGGCCGGTCAGCGGGTCCGTGAGCGCTTCACGTTGCGCGGCCCGTAACTGCGCAACGATAAGATTAATCAACAGCGCACATCCAATCGCCACGCCGACAAACGCTGTGCCGACAATAATGGCTTCAAAGTGCTCGCTTTGCCAAACCGGACCGGCATTCAACTCGTCACGCAAAATCGATTGACTCGCGACAGCGAACAAAAAGTAGAAGGCAGATGTGCCCCAGAGCATGAGTTTGCAAATTTGAGCGCCAGGAGCTGTGGCCCTTCGCAAAATCAAGCTAGCGGTAAACAAGGCAAAGGTCGTCCCGCTAAGATCGATCGTGACCCGAGTGGCCAGTTCCTGCAGCCAAAAGACTGAATATACCTGCGCGCCCGCGTGGGAGACCATAATGTGAAAGAAATAGCGATATGCGCCTGCTCGGTCGAACTGAACGCAAGTGCCGTAAGCGATTAAACAGGCCGAACCAATGAACGCCAGATCGGTGGCCAAAGCCAAAAACGGGCTGATAGCCGCGGCCTGAATGATCAGCTCCAACGTGAAGGCGGTGGCCGACATTGCGTAACCTGCGCCATAGAACACCGCAGCCGGCGAAGTTTTGGCGCGCCACCAGCTAGCAATAAATGCGGCGGCGAAGGTCGCCATTATGATCGGTGTGAAGTAGAGCAGTAACATCAGTATCCCCCGCCTGAATTCTAAGGCGGATAGGCTGACTGAGTGTTAGCGTAGCATTACCAGATCTTACCATAGAAGCTCGGCATCTCCGGCAACGCCAAAGACACCGAGCTCCCAACTGCCACCGATGCGTACTTGGCGGGCATTTGGCAGGCGCAGGTTTATCGAGGCTGGGAGTCCTGTCGCGCCGGGTCAGCGGAACGCAAGAACTGAAACAACTTGCTACCAGTGCGAACAGCGGTTGGATAAGCGGCGCGGTAAACCTGTTCGTTTGAGGCCCCTGGCAGCTTCTTTTCGGCTTCGGATGCTGTGAATGCACCCTCCTTGGGGAAATTGATTGTCGGCAACGCGGTTGTCAGGTCGATTGTTTGAGCGGACGCTGTGCTTGCAAAACCAAACGGCAAAATCGCCATGCAAATTGCGCCTGCAAAAATGGAACGTGCTGAAGTCTTCATGGGGCAATCCTCTTATCTCATCTGCTGGCCTTCTGGTTCTGGCCAGTTCAAGGATATTGAGAGACAAAAACTTGATCGGTCGCGCCGGTTTCGAAATTGACGATAGGTGATCGATTTCGAAGCGGTATTTTCAAGTTCGGTTTTAGCTTGCGGTGCTGAAAGCGCCGTCGAGGGAGTGCCTACGATAGTCAGTTGGGCTTTGCCCCATGCGCTCGCGAAATGCCCGGTTGAAGGGTCCGAGGGACGCGAAGCCGCTTTCGTAGGCAATGGTGAGGATTGGCACATCGGCCCGGTCCGGGTTGGCGAACGCTGCTGCGGCAGCCGCCACGCGCCGCTCATTTATGAATGCCGAGAAATTGCGGTATCCCAGACCCTGGTTGATGACGCGGCGCAGGCGATGCTCCGGCGCGTCCAACCGTTCTGCCAGTAAGCGGATGGTTAGCCCCTCTTCACGCCATACGCCCTCTTCCATCGCCCGCTCAAGCCGCACTGCCAACGCGTTCTCGGCGATGGACAGACCGTTATCGGCAACCGCAGCGTCCCCTTTTTTGGCGGTGGCGCGAACCGGCCAAAGATCGTCACGAACCCGCAGCAACCAAACGGTGAGCGTGCCGATGATCACAAACACGATGCTCGAAATCATAGTGTCGAACCAAACGGGCTGCGCATTGAACTGGCAATATGTGACAAGCGCCGTGATAATCATGCACCCCACAGCAACTTCGATAACAATCAACCGCCGAAATTCACGACGGGATTTCACAAGATCGTCCCGGTCCGCACAGAAAGCGGTTCGAAACAAATAGGCATACAAAACGAACTCGACACTGTGGTTGAGTAACATTCCGTTGGGCACCAGATGGCCGATTACAACAGCACTGAAATAAGCGCCGGCGCCGGCAATATGGCGGCGTCCGGGACGGAAATCGTCGGTGAAGAAGTCGAGGCAGGCCCACACAATCAAAACTGGCGACAGGGCGAAGGGCCAGTAGGTAAAGCCAACTACGGGCCCGAACAGGGCCGTGCCAAATGATGAGCGATCCAGAAGATGTAACGCTGTGACCGCCAGTGCCGCGATCAACGTCCACGTTTTTTCAATACGCCTGAGCTGAACCAAGTGGGCAATGAGCAAAAGCGTAACGGCAGCAACGGAGAAACGTAGCGCCATGTCGAACATAACCCAGCCTGAAAGAAAC
>JBCDIB010000160.1:0-5947 GCA_038749385.1 Pseudomonadota bacterium
CGACTGACAACGCAATCGCAGGAATGTTCACAGTGGCTGCTGCCATCAGCAGGGCCGGAGTTGTCTTGTCGCAACCAATGGTCAGCACCACCCCGTCCAGCGGGTAGCCGAACAGTGTTTCCACAAGGCTGAGATAAGCAAGGTTACGGTCAAGGCTGGCCGTGGGGCGTTTGCCCGTTTCTTGGATCGGGTGCACCGGCACTTCGATGGGCACCCCGCCGGCCGCGATGATCCCATCCCGAACTCGCTTAGCCAATTCGATATGGTGTCGGTTACAAGGACTAAGATCCGAGCCTGTCTGCGCAATCGCGATAATCGGCTTACCACCTTGCAACTCGCGGCGCGTGAGGCCGTAATTCAAATACCGCTCCAGATAAAGCGCCGTCATTTCCTGATCGAGCGGATTGTCGAACCATTGGCGAGACCGCAAATCGGCTGGCGTGATCTTGTGCTTCGCCATCATGGCCTCCCGCGTGATTTTCTGAATTCCGGGCAAACGCCACCGGACACGCAGGGTCTAGCGAGCAAACCGCCGCTTGTTAAGCCGCCATTTTCACTCAGGGCAACTCAGTACCAAGCATCGGGCATTTCGCCACGACGCTTGGCCATAAAGGCCAATAGTTCTTCGTTCACCGCTTCATCCATTTGCGGCCGTTCATACTCGGCGAGCAGCTTCTTCCATCGCGCCGTGGCCCGGGTGGCCGCGTCCGGCGACCCTGCGTCCGCCCACTGCTCCACGCTACGATTGTCCGACAGCGGGTTCTCATAATATGCAGTTTCATAGTTCGCCATCGTATGGCTTGATCCCAGAAAGTGTCCGCCCGGCTCCACGTCGTCATAGGCGCTGCGGCCAAGAGCGTTGTCGTCTGTTTCCATTCCGCCCAGCAGTTTCACCAAGCCCCCTAAGCGGTCTGCATCCAGAACCAGTTTTTCGTAGGATGCGGACAGCCCGCCTTCCAGCCAGCCGGCGGCTTGAAGCACAAAGTTTGCACCCGCCATCGCTGTGGAATGCATGGAATCGGCGCTCTCGGCTGCCGCCTGCGCGTCAGGCAGTTTGGACGCCGTCAGCGCACCACCACACCGCAAAGGCACCTTTAGACGCCGTGCCAATTGCGCGACCACATAGTTCGAGGCCACCGGCTCCGGCGTGCCAAATGTCGGCGCGCCAGTGCGCAGGCTCATGGACGACAGAAAGTTGCCCAGGACAAACGGCGCACCGGGCCGCACAAGCTGGCTGAACGCACCGCAGGCCATCGCCTCAGCCATGGCTTGGGCAACAGAGGCCGCCGTGGATACGGGCCCCATAGCTCCGCCGAGAATGAAGGGCACCACAACGATACCCTGGTTCGCGCCCGAATATTCATAGATCGCTTCCGTCACCACCTTATCGACCAAGAGCGGCGAATTGGGGTTAACATTACCCAGCAAGTAGCAGCCATTCTCCAGCGCATCCTTACCATGGGCGATACGCGCCATCGCGATGGAGTCCGCACAGGCCTGCCGGGAGATGATTGCGCCCAGGTGCGGCTTATCGGAATAGCGTAAATGGGTGTACACCATATCGAGATGGCGTTTGTTCACCGGCACATCGGTGATCTCGCACGTCCAGAAGCCACTCATGTGCAAACTGTCCAGGCTCTGCACAAGTTTGGTCAGATCTTCGAAATCCTGTCGCGTGGCATAGCGGCGGCCCCGCTCCAGATCATGGGCAAAAGGTGGCCCGCTAACCGGTCCGAATATCTGGTTCCGCCCGCCAACTTCGACAGATTTCGCAGGATTGCGGGAATGGAAGGTGAATTGCTCTGGTGCGGTCTCGAGCAGCTTGCGGGTCATACCAGTTGGTATGTGAACCCGGGTCCCTTTTACCGTTGCGCCAGCATCGCGCCAAATCTCCAGCGCGCGTGGATCGTCGCGAAATTCGATCCCGACTTCCTGCAAAAGCCAGTCCGCCTGATCCTCAATCCGTGCCAGCCCCTCCTCTGACAAATAATCTAGGTAAGGCACGTTGCGCTGGATGAAGGGTGCCTTGCGAGCAGTTTTTCGGGCGGTGTTTGCCCGCGCTTGGCGGCCACCAGAACGGCGGGACTGGCGCGGGGCAGAACCCGCAACACGATCAAGATAATCAGGCATGGGCTCCTCCAGTCTGGAGAGGCTATCGCCGTTCTCATCCGTCTGAATAGCCAAAAAATCACCCGGCAAACGGCAAATATTAGCCCGTTCGCGACGTTTCAGTCGCGTTCAAACCATGGGTTCAGCGGAACGGCTTATTCACGCGTCCTTGGCTTGCCGAGCAGCCACCAACTGCCTTGCATAATCCAGCGCAAGTTTCATGCTGGCGGGATCGGCCAGCCCTTGGCCTGCAATGTCAAAGGCGGTGCCGTGATCGGGGCTCGTGCGCACAAATGGCAGGCCCAGCGTAACGTTCACACCATTCTCCACGCCCAAATATTTCACCGGGATCAACCCTTGGTCGTGATATTGCGCCACCACCACGTCAAACCGCCCCTGGCGCGCCTGCATGAATACGGTGTCACCGGGCCAAGGACCCGAGGCATCCATGCCCTCATCCTTTGCCGCTTCAATGGCCGGCATGATGATCTCAATCTCCTCGGTGCCAAACAGGCCGCCCTCCCCCGCATGGGGATTAAGGCCGCACACCGCTATGCGAGGCGTCTCAATGCCAACATCTACACAAGCTTGGTGCGCGAGCCTGATTGCTCGCATCTGTGCTTCAAAATCGGCCTGCTCAATCGCGTCTCTGAGCGACACATGAATGGTGACCAGCACGGTGCGAATTTCATCATTGGCCAGCATCATGGCAACTTCGTCAGCACCGCCCAACTCAGCCAACATCTCGGTGTGCCCCGGATAGGGCACTTTTGCCAGATCAAACGCTGCCTTGTTGATCGGTGCCGTGACCATACCAGAAATCGTCCCGGTGCGGCACAGGGCTATGGCCGCTTCAATGGCAGTGGCAGCAGCCCGACCGGCCACCTCGCTTTCAACGCCATAATCAGGCAGGTCCAGCTGCGGGCCAGCCTGCACGATTTGAAGGGCGCTGGAGTTGGGGTCGAAGGTTTCCGGTCCAGATATCTCGGCCAAGCTAAGCTGCAAACGGGCAGCCGCCACACCCCGCACCATTGCACCAACGTCACCGATAACAAACGCATTGCGGCGGGCGTTGGGGTCAGCAAACATCATGGCCACTATCTCGGGTCCGATGCCGCAGGGGTCTCCCATGGTTATGCAGATAGGTGCCGGATCCGACATGGTGGGAGCCTCCAGCTCATATATTCCGTGTGACAACGCGAAAGACCGCGTTACGCTCCTTCGATCAAGCGGTAAACTTGAAGATACGGATACAAAGGACCGATGACATGACAAACATCCAGAGAATAGGCTTCATCGGCCTTGGCAATATGGGCCTGCCGATGGCGCATAATCTGGCTGCTGCTGGCCATGATGTGACTGGTTTCGACCCGGCATCTCCTGAAACCACCCTGCCCCTTGCACAAGACGCAGCAGTCGCTGCTGACGGGGCGGATGTGGTGATTCTCATGCTTCCCAACGGCGCAATCGCCACCTCCGTTGCGCAGGCCGTTGTGCCCATCATGGCCCCCGGCGCCATGCTGATAGATTGCTCGACGGTGGACATTGAAAGCGCCCGGACGATCCACGGCTTGGCGGCGGAAGCTGAACTTGATTGCCTGGACGCGCCTGTCTCTGGCGGGTCTGGTGGCGCATTTGGCGGTACGCTTACATTCATGGTCGGTGGCACGGACGCCGCCTTTCACCGTGCATCATCTTTGTTCGATGTCATGGGTTCCAAGGCCGTCCATTGCGGGGATGCCAGTGCCGGCCAAGCCGTTAAAATATGCAACAACATGCTTCTGTCCATCACGATGATCGGGGCCTGCGAGGCGTTTAATCTTGGCGAAAAACTGGGCTTGGATGCGCAACGTCTGTTTGACGTCATGTCCACATCGTCAGGCAATTGCTGGCCGGTGAATAGCTATTGTCCCGTGCCTGGCGTGGGCCCCCAAAGTCCGGCAGACCGCGATTACGCGCCTGGCTTCGCCACCGATCTGATGGTCAAGGACGCGGGTCTTGCGCAAGCGGCTGCAGACCAAACCGCCACCCCCACCCCCTTGGGCGCCCACGCCGCAAACCTATATGGACAAATGCAGCGCGAAGGCATGGGAGAGATGGATTTCTCAGCCGTGATCCAGTACCTCGCCAAGCGAACCCGAAACAGCTGAGAGCAGCCCCATGACGAACAATCCTGCCGACCCAATCGTTATCGCAGGCTACGCCCGCACTGCCATCGGTGGCCTCATGGGCGAGCTGTCCGGTGCCTCCGCCAACGAGCTGGGGGGCACGGCCATGCGGGCCGCGCTGGAGCGGTCGGGCTTCCAAAGCGGCGCAGTGGACGAAACGATCATGGGCAACGTGCTCATGGCTGGCCAAGGCCAGGCCCCGGGCCGGCAAGCGGGTTATCAGGCGGGTCTTGGTGACACTGTGCCCGCCGTCACTATCAACAAGATGTGCGGCTCCGGCATGAAGGCTGCCATGATGGCCCACGACCAATTGCTGGCGGGCAATGGAGATGTGATCTTGGCGGGCGGTATGGAGAGCATGTCCAATGCACCATATCTGCTTCCCAAGATGCGCGGTGGTGCTCGGTTCGGCCATGCCGAAGTGCTCGACCACATGAAGCTCGACGGCCTTGAGGACGCTTATGAGCGCCAAGGCGCGGGCGGCATCGCCATGGGCTGCTACGCCGAAGATTTGGCCGAGAAATTTCAGTTCACCCGTGAAGACCAAGACGCCTTCGGACTGGAAAGCCTTTCGAGAGCTCAAGGCGCGCAGGAAGATGGCACCTTCGCGGCGGAGATTGCGCCACACACCATCTCCACCCGTAAGGGCGATGTAGAGGTGGCCCTCGACGAAGGCCCTCGCACCGCGCGACCTGACAAGATCCCCAGTCTGCGACCAGCCTTTGCCAAAGACGGCACCATCACGGCCGCCAATGCATCTTCCATCAATGATGGCGCGGCGGCCTTGGTGATAACGCGGGAAAGCGTGGCCAAAGCAAATGGCGCGAATATCGTCGCCCGCATTGCCGGCCACGCCAGCCACAGCCACGAGCCGCGCTGGTTCACCACTGCGCCGGTGTCAGCCATGGCTAAACTTATGGACCGACTGGGCTGGCAGTCAAAAGACGTCGATCTTTGGGAAGTCAATGAAGCCTTTGCCGTGGTGCCCATGGCTGCCATGCGGGAGCTGAACATTGCCCACGACAAATTGAACGTAAACGGCGGCGCCTGCGCGCTGGGCCACCCAATCGGCGCGTCCGGTGCCCGAATTCTCGTAACATTGCTGGCAGCCATGGAAGCCCGGGACGTTGAAACCGGCATGGCCGCGCTGTGCATTGGCGGCGGCGAAGGCGTTGCCATGGCTGTTGAAAGGGCCTGATTGATGACGCAACACACCCCCAAATTCGCAAACTACCCCAGCCTCGAGGATCGCGGTGTCTACATCACTGGCGGCGGCAACGGCATCGGCGCGTCATTGGTGCGCCTGTTTGCAGCCCAAGGCGCAAAGGTGGCCTTTTGCGACCTGGACGAAGCTGGCGCGCAAAAAGTCCTCGATGAGTGCGCGGGATCAAAACACCCGGTGCGCGCCCGCTTTTTCGATCTGCGCGACATCGAACCATTGCAGGAAGACATTCGCGCCGCCGCCGATCAGTTTGGTGGCCTAAAAGCGTTGGTCAACAATGCGGCCCACGATGATCGCCATGACTGGAAGGACGTGACACCCGACTATTGGGATGACCGGTTCCATGTGAATCTGCGCCATCAATTCTTCGCCATTCAGGCCGCCGCACCAATCATGAAAGCCAATGGCGGGGGAGCCATTGTCAACATGGGTTCAGCCTCCTTGCTGC
>JBCDIB010000161.1:0-5920 GCA_038749385.1 Pseudomonadota bacterium
ACGTCACATGTTTGCGCCGCGATGGCTTCCAAACCGCTTATGAAGGGTCTCGCATCGTTTGCGAGGCTCACAAGCAGGCTAGGGGCATGCAGGCCTTCCGCGTCATTTCGATGGACAATTCCACCGCCGTTCATCCTGCACAGACCGGGGTTCAACGAACCCATGTCGAAGTCGCACCGGAAAGCGAAATGCTGCGCGCGGAAGTGAAGTGGTTCAATCGCACCAAGGGGTTTGGTTTCCTGACCCTCGGCGAAGGCAGCGAAGATATTTTCGTGCATATGGAGACGCTGCGGCGTTTTGGCCTTACAGAACTGCGCCCCGGACAATTTGTTCAGGTCCGGTTTGGTCAAGGCCCGAAAGGCCGCATGGCTGCCGAAATTCACCCTGAGGATGGACCGGAAGCTCCGGCATCGCACTGAAAAGCTGCATGGTCCGGACCAATTTGGCCGGAGATTGCACTTTGTCGACTCTCAATAGTCCGCGCCCCAGCAATGCACGCGTTTGGCCCGCCTCGAGCAACTTGTTGTGCCGTCGCCTTTGCCTGCTGGTGGCGCTGTCCATATTGGCCATGTTCTGGGCCCTTGGGCCCGGTTGGGCGAAATCACCCTTTGATGAAACACCCCTGACGATCCAAACCCAGCAAGGGTCGGTCGAGTTCAGAATCGAGATAGCTGACGATCCCGCAGAGCGCAGCCAAGGTCTGATGTTCCGACGGTCCATGGATGAGGATGTCGGTATGTTGTTTGTTTATGGGCAGCCGCGTGAGATCACCATGTGGATGAAAAACACCTATATCCCCCTCGATATGGTTTTCATCGATGCGCAAGGCGAGGTGGTGTCGATAAGTGCTAACACCATTCCTCACTCGCTCACCACGGTCTCATCCCGCGTGCCCGCAACCTATGTGCTGGAAATCAATGCCGGACTGGCCAAACAAAATGGCTTGCAGGTGGGTGATGTGGTCGAGCATCCAGCGATTAGATAGCGGCTCCACGCGCTTGAGCGTTGCGAAAGCGGCAAAAAAGTCTGGAAGATGGTCGGGGCGGTAGGATTCGAACCTACGATCTCTCGGTCCCAAACCGAGCGCTTTACCAGACTAAGCCACGCCCCGGGCGTTGCACGAACCGTTGGGCTCGTTACTGACCGGCGCTCATTACACCGAAGAATCCGTCTTGCCTAGAGGGACTTTTTGAACCAACTGTAGAAAATTAACGCCCTGCCATTTTGATGGCAGCCCTACGCTAATTTTGCCGGTGAAAGACCATCATGCTTGCCAAGATTTATTCCCCAACCCGTTCCGCCATGCAGTCCGGCAAAGGCAAAAACGGCGCATGGGTCCTGGAATTCGAACGCGAGAGCGCGCGCCAGATCGACCCTCTTATGGGCTACACATCGTCCAGCGATATGCGAAGCCAGATTCGGCTGACATTCGAAACCAAAGATCAGGCTATTGCTTATGCGGAGCGTGAAGGTATCGCTTACCGCGTTTCCGAGCCAAAGAAGCCCAAGCGCGCGCAGATCAGTTATGCCGAAAATTTCTCGGCCGAGCGGCGCGTGCCCTGGACCCACTAGGTTCCGGCTCCGCACTTCGCGTTTCGGCCTTGATCGAGCACCGTCATTGAGCCATTGAACTTGCGCGCGGTCCCGTAGCTCAGTTGGATAGAGCAGATGACTTCTAATCTTCAGGTCGGGGGTTCGAATCCTCCCGGGATCGCCAATCAGCTAGTCGGTCGTTGATCTGATTGCTTTTTCTCGCCTTTTCCCCGCAACAGGCTCTCAGTGAGGGGAAACTCTAGAAGCGATATACATGTCTGGCATTCGCGCCAAAGACGCCCTCATGTGTGTCGGCGGGCAAGGCGGCTGCAATTGCGTCCACATAGTCACCATAACTGGCCATCAGGCTATCTACGGGAAAGTTTGAGCCAACCATCACACGGTCGGCTCCGAACAATTCCAGTATCGTCTGACAAAGCTCCGGCGTTTTAGTTCGGTCGCGGTCGAACATCCCGAAGCCAGACAATTTGATGGAGATCTGCGGCAGATCCGCCAGTCTTTTCAATCCGGTGCGCCAGCGCGCAAGGCCATCTGCGCTTTGATCCCAAGGTGAGCCAGCATGGTCTATTATAACGGCGACTTCATCCTGCTGTGAGAACAGCAGAGCGGCATCGTGCATCTGCTCCGGATAGCACTGAAGATCGAAGCTCAGGCCGCGTTTTCTGAGCTCTTTGAAGCCCTGACGCCAAAACGGGTTTTCCAGATAATGTTCCGGCGCGAAACTGAGCGCCGGCTGATCATCGAGGCGGCTGAGTATGTGTCGTACGCCGCGGAATGCCGGGCAGGCCATGTGCCTGTCCATTACGTCGCCACAATCGTCGCGGCTCAAGTCAACAAAGCCGACAATTGCTATATCGTGCCCTGCCGACTGGGCCTGTTCGTACACAAATTCAGTTTCCGCTACCGGGTCTGCGATTGCGCCGTCCACCTGCACATGAACCGAGGCCGTCAGCTTTGGGTGTTCCCCGCAAAACTCATCCAGCAGATAGTCGCGCTGAATAGGTGTCGGGTCACCAAAGGGTTTTGGTGCTCCGATTTTGCGCAGCCATACGTAGCCAACCTCCGGCTCGGCGCTCACCGGATTCCAGATGTGATGGTGGGCATCGACGATCTTGGTGTCGGGTGACAGCACCTCAGAACCCGCGTTTGAACATCGTTTGCATGCGGTCAAACACATCAACACCCATTTGCAGCAAGACGTGAACCGTGTCGATTGGCACCCAGTTCTCGCGGATTTTGCCTTCGTGGTGCAAGTAGAAATCCATAACCCTCATCTGGATTTCGCCGCCCCGGGACCCCACGCCCATGAAGCTGTCGCCGGTGTGCATTGCGATCACTGAGGGCCAGCCAGCAGTAACTGAATAGGGGCCGTCGCCGATGCGGATGTAGTGGCCAGCGCCAGGTCGATCATCAAGCTGCGTACCGCCCTTGCGATTGGGGAAGGCAAGGCGAAACGGGAGTTGGTGATAATCGACGAAGCCCGCCAGGCCCCGGTTAGAGCCGATGCCGGCGGGGCCATACCACATCATCCGGTCGTGCCAATGTTGGTGCTGTGGCATGTCGAGAAGACCTTGGCGCCCCAAACGTTTCTCGTCGTCATATTCGCCAAGGCTTTTGTGCATGGCCAGGGTTTGAGCGATGCTGGCGGCACTTACATTTGCAGGGCTGTCGTAAAGTCGTACTCCGTCATTTGTAAGCGGTCCGGGCCAACAGATTTCAACGCCGGTGGAGGGAGCGATAGGCCAAAAGCCGACCTGTCGCATCAAATCCATCATATCCCATAGGCAGGTTGACTGAATTATCTGGCCATCCTCGATAACGTGTACTTCGCTGTAGCGCAGCATAATTGGATGGCCGGTAGCAGGAATTGTCAGCCACGGCTGCTCGAACGTGCCAAGGATATGGCCCATGACTGCGACCATTTGCTTGCCATCATATTCGCCGCCCATGACGATCAGGTCGCGGCGCTCCATGTCGGGCATGGCCGCGCGAAGTGGGGCCCACACGGTTTCATAAATGGCGTCCGGGCCCTTCATCTCGTTGAGAGGATGCGAGCCGCGCCAGTGGCAATTTTGGGAGTAGAGGTCGGCGATGCGGGCTTTGGCCTCGCTTGGCGGTGCTTTGCACAGGTCATAGAATGCATTGTGGATGAGCGTCTTATTGACGACGGCGGTGGACATGACAGGTCCGGACATTGAGATTCTCTTGTGAAAAATAAAACTCTGTAGCGGTACACCCGCTGCCACAGGTGTCAATCAAACGATTGGGTGCAGCCTCAAACGTCTCGATTGTCGTCCAACGTTTCGCGCACGTGAATCAATGTTTCCAGTGCGTCGCGCATGTCGTCGGCTCTTAGCAGCTTCAGCAGCTCCGCCGTCGGTTCCCTCAAACTCATCATGGCTTCGTCACGCAAGGCCCGCCCGGCATCGGTTATGAAAACCAGTTTGCTGCGGGCGTCCTTTGGGTTGGGTTCAATGCGCACGAAACCCCCTTTTCCCAACACTGATAGGGTGTGGGTCATGGTGGCTTTCGTGACTTGAAACGCGTTTGCCAGCTTGAGCGGCGTAACTCCATCGCCGCGTCTGGTCATGTGGTTGAGCACTGCGAAGTGCGACACGTGCAACCCCCGGGGCATGCGTTTGTTGAACAGGGCGCTCGAAAGCTGGCTGATGATGCCCACTTCGTTGAAGAAGCGAAACACCATCTCGCCATCTGACAATTGGGGCGCCTTATGTGGCGGCCGTTTGCTGTCAGGCACTTTGTCTGTCAATCCGGTTCCAATCAGGCGGAGATGATTTTGGCCTCAATCGGCCAGCGTGGGCTCGGCGGCACGTTTTCCAATACATACCCCAAGCGCGCCAACATTTGGACAGTTCCCCCATCCGGCGCAAGCATGGTGTGAATCTGATCGTACAGTTCTGCCATTTCGGCATACTCCTGCAAAATCTGGCTCATGGGGTGGAAGCCCAGACCCTGCTGCGTTGCTTCAAGGTTCATGCGCACCCAATCGCGCCCGGTTTGAATTTGTGATGTTCGGCTGTTGTCGGGGGACACCAGCCACACGAACCCTTTAGCCGAGCGGGGTGGTTCCAGAATGCTGTCTTTGCCTTGTTCAAACTGAGAAGAGCCGATTTTCGCCATTTCTTCCCTACTGATCTGGCCTGCCAACAGCAGCGCCTCGAAAAATGGACCGGTCAGGTCGATGCCATCGGGATTGGCGTCCACTTCCCGACGCCCAATGCGAATGACGTCAACGCTCTCCTTGTGCGTGCGCGGTGTCATCATCTCAATCAGACTGCCGGCTTCGGCCATGTCCCGCAGCGTCTGCACGAAAGCTTCGTCCAATGTGCCACCGGCTGGAATGCTGGCAGCCGCGTTTGTGACGGCATCCAATTGAGTGGGTGACACTGGTTTGGTGATATCGAAGGGATCTTTGGCTGAACGGCGTTTCAAAACGTGCGCAAAGAGCGGATTTGGCTCGATGGTCTCGTCTTCGGTGAAGGTAGCTATTGCAATGGGGCGACCATCAAGTTGATCCGCTCCCTGTCCATCGGGGAACAATTCAACATCAACCCGATATCCGTCCTCAGCACCAGCCATAACCAGCAGCTCAAGGAAGCAGCCTTGCCCAATCGTGATCTGGCGGTTGCGCGGATCTGTGTGGGGCAACAACTTCTCGGTATCAACGGTGAGGATGATTTTACCCGGGCTGGAAAGATCAGCCTGCCAGGGCTGCATATTGTGCGGATTGGGGGCGAGTATGGCGTAGGACAATGCCCGCTCGCGTGGCTCCGAATAGGCTGACCCTGCCAACTCCCACGGTTTCAGCGCTGTCTGAGTGGTGCGGGTGACTGCATAGCCAACGCCCGCGCCAGTTGCTGCTGCCGCAACCACCACCCCGCCACCCACCAATTTGATAAATTTGCGTCTGTTCATGTCGATCTCCATAAGTTTGATGTCTAACTATATAGTTAGATGACAAACTAAATACAGAAAGTCAACAGTGCTGGGAAAGTGGGTGCGAACGGTGTTAGCTGGTGATGGAAATGACCGAGTCGGAGAACATAGACGTGGCGGTGCATCGCAAGGCGGGCAGCTATACCGGGCTGGAAGATCTGGGCCGCGTGCGCTTGTCGAAGCACTTCTATATGCGTAATTTTCTCTATTCGGAGATCGCCAATTTCCATGCCCGTCAAAACATGCCCGATGACCCGCAAATGGCCATTGCAGCGGGCAGGGGGCTCTGCGAGAATTTACTGGATCCGTTCTTGATAGAGCTGTATTTCCTTTTTTTTGGCGATATTCTTGACTTTAAATTTTTTGAGTGCCGTCCATACGGATAAAGTAGGTACGAACTGTTGGTAGG
>JBCDIB010000162.1:0-5895 GCA_038749385.1 Pseudomonadota bacterium
TAGCGGCGAAGAAAGCTCTCAAGTGTATCGCGGCGTTGCACATTGGCGAATTCAAGCGCGATACCGTCGTCGAAATGGCGAACAACACGTGACGACATTTTGCCCAGTGTAATTCTCGTGCCGATGGCGGGACGCACATCGATTTCTACCGCGGCTCCAGACAAGGACAGGTCGGTGAGGCGAGATTTGTAGGCGCGGCCATCCTGCAAAATGATGTCAACGATTGGGTCCAGCGGGATAATGCGATCGTGACGGCGATCTTCTGGGAGGCTCATTTCGTGGCGGTTGGCCATCCAAGTGAGTTTGGCAGCCAGCACGTCGCGCTTGCGATTGGTGGCGTCGAAGCCCACCACAAAACCATCATCTGCAACATCTTTGACATTGCCTTGAATGCGTCCGATGTGGTCGAGGTAAAGAATGACCTTCTCGCCCAGTTTTCCAGCAACCGGCGCGCGGACCACCAGATCACCTGGGGACATGGCAAACACTTCGCAGGCGAACTCGGATCGATTTTCCAGCATATAGCGGCCAAGTGTATTCAGCTGAACGCGCTGAAAGTCATTGTTGTCCGTTGCTGTTTGTGCCGAGTGTTGCCTTGCCTGTTGCATTTACATTTCGCCCCCGATTGTCTGATGAAGGAGGATAGCTGACAATGGTTAACGACGAGTGCAATGATTTAGCCTATTGAGGGTGCGACTGGTTGCCGCCATCTACAACCACCAGATGGCCATAGCGGCGGGCGGATTTGCCCGCCAATCGCAGGGCAGCCACCGGCGCTTCGGGCGACGCTAAACCAGGCGTTTCTTCACCAAGGCGGGTTAAATCGTCAGGCATTACGATGCGGACGGAAGCGATTGTCTGGTGCTTCACCGCTTCCACCCCCAGCCAATAAGGATGCTCGAACGAGCTGGTCGTGCCCAGGACCCGGTAACCTTGTGTTGGCGAAACGCCTAGGGGAAGCAACAGAGTTTCAAGATGAAGCTCTTTACCACTCGCGGTGGTACCAACGGATCCAAACAGAACGGCGGCCCTATCTTCGGCTACAGCGCGCCAAAGAGTTTGCATCGGCACGCGACCCTCTTGCGGAAACAGGCTCAGGAACCGTTGGCCCTTTAGCTCGCGGCAGAAAATCTGGTTCACATTGCTGCCGCACAGGCGGAAGCTGGCTTCAAAACGCGGCTCGTCCTGCAGAATGAATGTGTCTCCCAGAACGTTGCGCAGGCCACTGGGTTGTATTTCATCTCGGTTTGGCAGCAGCCGATCGCCGCGCAGCTTGTTCCAATATTCAAACAGGCTTTTTGTGTTTTCGTGTTTCATCGTCCCGATCCCGGTCTTCTTGTTCTATTTTGGGACGCAAATTTACTGATTGGTCCTGTTGTTTAAGTACGTTGCAGCTTTTGTGCCGTCGCACTGGTTAATCGCCAACGCGAATGAAAGGCCGCGGGGTTAACCTTACCGATTGGTTTCGATTTCCAAGTTGGCTTTGCTCTGGCATTTTCATGGAGAAGATTTCTTTGTCTTTGCCTCACAGTTACAACTTTTGCCGGTTTAGTCGGCGTGCCCGGCCAGCACTTGCTCGCCGGGTTTATTTTTGCCCAACCGTGACTGAATGGGGCGAGCTGCGGCAGATGTGGTGCAAGTGTCCAGACTGCTGGACTGAGGGTCTGGTCCTGCTATTGCTCAGACATGAATGACGACCATCACGATGCTGAGTTAGAGCTTACGCAGGACAAGCGGGGGCGAGGCCCGGAGGAGTTGCAGCCTCAACCCTTGTTAATGATACCAACCGCCATGATTTGGCTCGTGGCAGCGCTGGGGCTGATCCATGTGGTGCGGCTTAATGTGTCCACGGATCTCTACTATCAGTCGGTGGCGAAATTCGCCTTTTTGCCTGCGCGGTTTGTGCTGCCGCAGAGTTCGGAATATGTGGATTGGACTATCTGGCTCACCCCCGTCAGCCACGCGTTCCTGCACGCTGACTGGACGCATCTGGCCGTGAATTGCTTTTGGATGGTGGCGTTTGCCACGCCGGTCCTCAGGCGGTTGGGGACTGCGCGCTTTCTGGCCCTTTTCGCCGGGGCCAGCGCTGCCGGCGCCTTATGCTATTTCGTGGTGGGCAATCCCTACACATCATTGCCTATGGTCGGCGCATCCGGCGCTGTGTCGGGCTTTATGGGGGCGGCGGCGCGGTTTGCCCTGGCAAACATCGCGCCCGGCCGCACCGACAGCGTGCATCTTGGCCCGCGCATGAGCCTTTTGGAGACGTTCTCCGACCGTTCCACGCTTACTTTCATAGCCGGCTTTGCGGTGGTGAACGCTCTTTCGAGCTCCGGTCTCATCACGCCGGACGGAGCGGGCGGTATTGCCTGGCAGGCGCATGTGGGCGGCTTTGTTTTCGGCCTGTTGGCGTTCTCGGCATTTGACCGGTTCAGGCCGCTTCCACCGGCCGATCAGGACTTTCCGTAAACCACGTCCGGGTCGAAATGGCGCTCATTGTCTATCTCGTTGAGATCGGCCGGGGGCATTTGCAACGGCACCTCGCGATAGAAGCAGGATTTGCGGCCTGTGTGACAGGTCGCGTCCGCGCCGGTTACGTCCACCCGCATCACCAGTGCATCCTGATCGCAGTCGGTGAGCAATTGCCGAACTTTTTGTACATTGCCGCTGGTTGCGCCCTTGTGCCAAAGCTCGCTGCGTGAGCGGGACCAATAATGCGCTTCGCCGGTCCGTAGAGTTGCCGCCACTGCTTCGTCATTCATGTGTCCTACCATCAGCACTTGGCCAGTGGTCGCATCGAGAACAACGGCCGTCAGTAGGCCGTCTTCGCCAAATTTCGGTGTGAATTCCACACCTTCTTCGAGCACTTTCTTCTCGGTCGAAGGTGCGGGAAACTTATGGGTGTCAGCGGTCATCCTGCACCATCTGCAAAAAACGCGTGCGTTCCCCGTCGTCCGTTTTGAACTCACCGGTGAACGTTGTCGTTGTGGTTGTTGAGCCCTGTTTGCGAATGCCCCGCATGGCCATGCACATGTGTTCGGCTTCAATCATCACGGCTACACCACGGGGGTTCAAAGTGCCCTGAATGCAGTGGGCTATCTGAGCCGTCATATTTTCCTGCGTCTGCAGGCGGTGGGCAAAAATATCAACCACCCGGGCGATTTTGCTCAGACCCAGCACTTCACCGGCGGGCAGATAGGCGACATGGGCTCTGCCGATGATTGGCACGACATGGTGTTCGCAATGGCTGTAAAACTGAATGTCGCGCATCAGAACTATGTCATCATAGCCGCCGACTTCCTCGAAGGTTCGGCCCAGCACTTCTTCCGGATTCTCGGAATAGCCGCTAAACATTTCCTGCCATGCGCTCGCGACACGTTTGGGAGTGTCCAGCAGCCCTTCGCGCGTAATGTCGTCGCCCGTCCAACGCAGTAGTGTTTTCACCGCGTCTTCCACCTCGGTGCGGGTTGGGCGGCCTGTGTGGCGTGCAGTGCCGTTTTCCTTTGCGGCACGCATGGCCTCGGCTTCAGTGGGTTTTGGAAACGGAGTTATGTCGGACACAGTGCTTTCCTCAAGCTGCCTCACCTGCGCCTTGCGTCATCTGGTGTGCTGGCGGGTGGGCTGAAATCTTCCTATATAGGAAGCTCTGGCGGGCCAAAAGGCCTTTGCCGGTAATCTGTTTCTGCTGGATCATGCAAATGCTCGATGACCTCTACAACGGAAAAATCCTCGGCTATGCCGGTAATATCTCGCATGTGGGTCGATTGGATCAGCCCGATGCGTCCGCCACGGCGGTCTCCAAACTGTGCGGCTCAAAAGTAACTGTCGACATAGTTTCCGATGGCGAAACTATCGCTGACTACGCACAAACGGTGCGCGCTTGTGCTTTGGGGCAGGCAGCCTGCGCCATGGTGGGCGAAGTGGTGGAGGGCGCGACCTATTGCGAAATTGCGCAGGCGAGGGACGGCTTGGCGGGCATGCTGGCTGGCGGCGACGTTTTCTCTGGCGGCAGGTTCGATGCGCTCAAATATCTGGAGCCGGTGAAGGACCACAAGAGCCGCCATGCTTCTACACTTCTTGCGCTGGACGCCACCATCGACGCTATGGACGAATTGCGTGCAAAGCGACGAGTCGGAGCTACCGGTTAGCGTGTCCTTGTTTTCTTGGCCCTTTGCGGCGCTGCTGCGCGGTCTGATCTGGATTTACCGGCACACGCTTTCGGCTTTTGTTGGTCGCTCCTGCCGTCATGCCCCGACTTGTTCAGAATATGCCGACGAGGCCATCAGTCGGTTTGGTCCGTGGCCCGGCTTCTGGATGGGCATCAGCCGCTGGTGGCGCTGCTCGCCTTGGGGCAGTCATGGGTTTGACCCGGTGCCGGAGGAATTGCCTGAGGGCGCAAGGTGGTATCTTCCATGGCGGTATGGGCATTGGGGTCGGTCAGTTCCATAGATGTCCTAAAGCTGGAACAAACACCCTTGGGGTCGGGTCTCACCCCATGAAATCAAGCGCTTTCGCAAAATTGAAAGAGCTCAGCGCCGGGCCGCCTGGTTCAACGGTGCTTTAGATCGTTTTCTCTTTCCCTTGTCCGTTGGAGTGTTGGTTCTGATTTATGGCGGCTTAGTGCTGTTGACTAACCTGAATGAGGATGAAGAGACGGTCGCTGCTCGGCGTGAGATTGAAATTGCGGAACAGGAGGCGCCTCGGAACGCGAATTTCGAGAGGGAGCGGCGTTCAGCAATAAACTTGGTGCGGGCATTTATCGAGAGTTGCGACGACCAACAGCCGGCTGAGGTTTCGGAGATGCTTTCAGAGGAAGTTACGAAGACCTGTAAATCTTGGCAAATACGCCAGATAATGATGGTTCTTGAGTGGAGAAAGGCATCTTTTTTGTACCCCCTCAATTACAATGGCAACGACCAGCGGGGGGTTCTGTTGGCTGTAGTGAGGGTGCGGTTGCCGGACAACCCAACTGCGCGGGTGGTCTGGCGATCCCGATTTCACCGAGACGATAGGCAGTTGATCGAAGGCCTTCAGATGCGGAGCGCTGAAACCGGTCGCCTCGGCCCAAATCTCCTGGCCTGTTGACCTCCACCCCATCCTGACGCAAACCCCTGCTCGTAATCTTCACCCGCACCCGTAGGCGGGACTGAACCTTAGGAGCTTCGCGATGTCTGAAATCGCCCTTACTTTCCCCGACAATTCCGTTCGCAATTACCCCGCTGGCACCACAGGCGCGGAAATCGTTGCAGGTATCTCCAAATCGTTGGCCAAGAAGACCGTCGCCATGGTGCGCGATGGCGAACTGGCCGATCTGTCGGATGCCTTTAATGGCGATGCTGCCGTCGAGTTTATTGACCGCACCGATCCGCGTGCGCTGGAACTTATCCGCCATGATGCTGCCCACGTGATGGCTGAGGCCGTCCAGGAGCTTTATCCGGGAACGCAGGTCACCATCGGGCCGGTTATCGAGAACGGTTTCTATTATGATTTCGCCCGGGAAGAGGGGCCCTTTACCCCTGACGACCTGCCGAAAATCGAAAAGAAAATGCGTGAGATCATCAAGCGCAATGCCAAATTCTCGAGGGAAATTTGGACGCGTGACGAAGCGAAGCGCGTCTTTGAAGAAAAGGGCGAGGCCTACAAGGTCGAGCTGATCGAGGCCATTCCCGCCGACCAAGATCTCAAGATTTACAAGCAGGGCGACTGGTTTGACCTCTGCCGTGGGCCCCACATGGTGTCGACCGGCCAGATCGGCACTGCCTTCAAGCTTATGAGCGTTGCGGGTGCCTATTGGCGGGGGGACTCCGACCGCGAAATGCTGACGCGGATTTATGCCACCGCATGGGCTTCCGATGATGATCTCAAGGCCCATCTCCACATGATCGAGGAAGCGGAAAA